>DAOVMB010000021.1 GCA_030630905.1 Sedimentisphaerales bacterium | reverse complement strand
GTACCGGCCGAGAGAGACTGTTGAATAAGAAGAACCGCTTTTTAAGAAAATGCCATAAGGATTTACAGTAGTTTGGGGTCTATCCCTGACTATTCGGCATAGGCCCCGTTTAGAACGCCGAGCAGGATCGTACCCTAACGGGCAGGAAGTAACAACCCGGCGTCCTGTCTGACTTTTATGAATGGAAAACTACGGACTTCTATAGATTTTTAATGGACAAGCCGGAGGGAATGCTGTAAATTGTGCCGCTGAAGAGAAGCTTTCTCAGGTTGCCGGGCAAGGCGATTTTGGAAGCTAATCGCAGAGAGAAAATATTGCCGGGCCCGTAGCTCAGCGGCAGAGCAGTGGACTCATAATCCATTGGTCGTAGGTTCGAATCCTACCGGGCCCACTGGGGCCTTGCAAAGTCTTGCAGGGCCTTGTTTTACGTCGTAAAATCCAGATTCGGAAATTGTGTGCGTAGATTCATGTTTGTCTGTCGATAGTGTGTAATAACGAAATTTTCCCCTTCTTCGGCCTCTTCAAAAGCATCCCGCAGATACGGTAATAGCTCAGGGAAAATCGGACATACACGATCTCCATCGCCCTCACAGTGTTCGGTCTTCGTACTATGCACGGTCATTACAAACAACGCAAATGGCTCAAAATAGGCTTGCCATACTTGCCTGGAAGGACGCGGTACTGTAATATATGGTAATCCTAAGTTTGCTCTCAACAGGCCAACATTAGGATTCTGTAACGAATCTGAAGGGACAAATGGATTATGTCACGTTAATAAGGAGAAATCTGGTGGAGATAAACCGTCGCGAGTTTTTGAAACTGGGTTGTGCTGGATTATGCCTTGCCACAACCAGAAGCCTGCCTGTTTTAGGCGGCTCTTCAGGCAAGAAGCCGAACGTTGTTCTTTGTATGGCCGACGATCAGGGTTGGGGTGATATGGCCTATAATGGCCATCCCGTTCTCAAGACCCCCAATTTCGATGCAATGGTGGCCTCGGCATTACGTTTTGACCGCTTCTATGCTGCGGCGCCGGTTTGTTCACCCACACGCGGCAGTGTCATGACTGGCCGACATCCGAATCGCTTCGGCTGTTTCAAATGGGGGCATACGCTCAGGCCACAGGAAATAACGATTGCAGAAGCCCTTAAGACTGCGGGCTACATTACAGGTCACTTCGGTAAATGGCATCTCGGCTCTGTCTGTAAAGACAGTCCCGTCAATCCCGGCACCAGCGGCTTTGACGAGTGGTTTTCCGCCCCTAATTTCTTCGATAATGATCCCATACTTAGCCGTGAGGGTGTTGCCGTTCAGGCCAAGGGCGAAAGCTCGATGGTCACCGTTGATGCTGCTCTCGAATTTATTCGCAAACACGCCGGCTCGCCCAAGCCGTTCCTTGCCGTTGTCTGGTTCGGCTCTCCTCACGCTCCGCACGAAGCCATCGAACGCGAACGCGCTCTATATGGGGACCAAGTCGAGAAGCTCCAACACTTCTACGGTGAAATAACAGGTATGGACCGTGCCTTTGGCAAACTCCGACGGGTGTTGCGAAAACTGGACATCCATGAGAACACAATTCTTTGGTATTGTAGTGACAACGGGGGTCTTCCCAGGGTCGGCTCGACCGGCGGTCGCGCGAACAAGGGGAAGGTCTATGAAGGCGGGCTTCGTGTTCCGGCCATACTCGAATGGCCTGCCTGCATTCCAAGTCCGCGGGTCACTGCTGTTCCGTGTAACACATCCGATATTTACCCTACTGTCCTGGAGATAGCGGGAGCTAAGATAGAGAACCAACCACCGTTGGACGGAGTAAGTTTGGTGCCGCTGATCGATGGCAAGATGAAAACTCGCCCTCAGCCAATGGGCTTCTGGGATCATCCCACCGGGGGCATCGGCACTCCAAGCAAGAAGCTGATGAGTGAACTATTGGAATTGCAGAAATCCGGCAAGGAAGTTAATGATCCATCCCGTTTGCGTTTAGACGCCGGCAAAATCACCAAGAAGTATTCCGAGGATAGCTTCCCCGGTCATGCGGCCTGGCTTGATTGGCCCTGGAAACTCCACCGAATTGAAACGAAAAAGGGCCTGAAACTCGAACTGTACAATCTTATAAAGGATCCGGAAGAGAAAAACGACTTGTCCGCACAAAACGTCAAACGTTCAGGCGTAATGAAGGATAAGCTTGAAGAATGGCAAAGGTCTGTTGTCAGGAGCCTTAATGGCGAGGACTACTGATCTGTGGCTGATATGGGTGTCATACAGATGAACTCCTGCCCGACGTGTGAATGTAAGACTCTTGGTCTTCGCTTGTCTCAGAGGCTTGGGCTATTGCACCGGTTTTAGAAAATATTCGAAAAAGGCATAAACCTGCTCGTTCGACTCAGGTGTTGGGCTGTGGCTTTTCCGATTGGTCATAGCTACGCGGTTGGTATATCCCAGAAGCGTATTGACCGCGAGCGTATGATTGAGAGCCTCCCAGCGATTAGACGGGTCTTCGGCGCCGCCTGAAACCAGAAAGGGTCTCGGCGCCATAAGAGTATGCAATTCATGTAAGTCATGGCCTTTACGAATGAGCTCTTTATAGGCCCCTGTTCGAGGATTTGCAGTGCTGGGAATACCTCTCTGGCGTTGCCGGCCCGGCTCATAGCCGAGATACCAAGGCTCCCAGTAGTTGATATTGGCTCGGCTTTCATCGAATACGATCCCTGGGTCAGACCACACAGCACAGGTGAATTTCTCGTAGAGGCAGGAGGCAAACATGGCCCATTTGCCCCCGTAAGAGTGGCCGATGATGCCGATATAGTTCGGATCAACCTCAGGCAGGTTCGCCAGTGCAGTATGGCAGTTAGCTGCTACATAAGCCAGCGCAGAAAGCGGTTGAAGTGGAGCTTCTCCTCGTCCGGACCCGTATAGTGGTTTGTACGGAGGTTGCAAACTGCAAAACTCCGGCGTCCCGATCGACAGGGCGACGAATCCCCGTTTGGCCAACTGATATCCGAAATCGCGCAACTCCTTGCCCAAGCCTATTCCAGTCTCGGCATCATAGTACACGACGAGCACTGCAGGGGATAGCATCTTTCCATCGGGAATGAGTAGATAGCCATCTACTGTCTGCTGCTCCGGTGCTATCTCGACACGTACTTGGTGCTGGGTGAAGTTCTCGCGGCGCTCTTGAGCCAGGCATTCGATTTTGGGTTTCTTTATAAGTGGTGGCCAATCCCCCATGAGCCCGCGCCATGTATTCTGTATCTCCTCTCTACGTTTCTTCCAGTCCGAACGTGTTTTCACAGGAGTCCCATCGTAGAATTTCAAAACAGATCGGTATTTCCCAAAATCGTCGGCGAGTTCAGGATGTGGTCTAAAAAATGGGACAATTTCCATTAGAGGCTTGTTTATTCCAGGGCTGCTATACGCATGCGGTTGGCTATTCAGAGTCGCCTGACTTGATAATAGTAATAAGACAAGGCAAGAGAAGGTGGAGAAATTCATTCTTATCACACTCATTGAAATTATCCTAATAAACACAATTCAACATGCTCGTCAAGAATCTTTTCAGAGACTGACGAGGTGACACAGTAAAAGCAAACACTAAAAGATAATCTCATCACTGGTCAGCGCTCGGTCGTACACAGCCACTTCGTCGATTCTGCCTTCGAAGCAGAATTCCTTATCATTGCGTCCACCGATATACAACGTTTTAAAGCCCGGCGAGTACCGGATCGGAGATTCTCCACTGATTTCCAATTCACCGTTGAGATAGACGCGTATATTCCGGCCTTGACGAACCAGCACGACATGGGTCCATGTTCGCATTGGAATTCCGGTTTTGCCTTCGAGGATAATGCGTTTTTCGGTTTCGCCGCTGGAGAATAACAGCTTGCCCTGGGCGCCAGCTATGCCACCAATACCCAAATGAACACCTCGCAATCCGCTGAGGCCTCGGCTGAAAAGATAGCCCGTTACCTGGCGGGCGTCCGGCGGGAAACCATTCCAGAACCACAAGCTCACAGCGTAGTGATCGCCCAACTTGCTTAGCCGGGCTGTCATTCTTCCGCCGGCGAACAATGCACAACGATTGGTCTTTTTCCCGGAGAATTTTTCCCCTTCCGGTCCAGGCAGGTAGAATGCTATAGAATCTTCATACTTGCCATTGTTGCCGTTGCCCGTACAGTCAAACGCTGTCCGGCCGTTATATTCATTCATCCTCCAGTAGGCTATAGGTTTTGAGGCAAGGACAGCCTGCGCATACGAACCTTGCGGTTCGACGTCTTTATGTCTGGATTTGCCGGCTACTTCCTCCAGCATCTCAAGCAGGTTCTCAATAATCACCGGTTCGGCCTGCTCTTCCAAACCTGCCGTTCGGGCCGGCCAAGTAGTGTAACCGCCGAGCTTGTGCTGGAACGGAGGAGGGATATATCCTTCAGAACCATTGGCTAATTCCATATTAAACTGCGTTCGAAATGGGCTTTGCTCCTTGAGCTTAATACCGGTGATTCCGTACACTTCATTCGGGATCGCGCAGATGCCTAAGTCGCCGATTCGCAGTGCCTGCAGTTTCAGTTCCCGTACAGGTTCCTCATGCAGGTAGATAGCCTCGAGAGCATATACTTCCTTCTGATTGCGGGCGATTGGTCCCTGAATTTGCGATTTGATCTCCTTAGCCCGGGCCAGATGTTTGGCATCGGGGGTCCGACGGCGGAATTTGACCTTCCGCTCGACCATGGCGAGCGGGACCCAGTCGTAGTATTTGATTCTCGCATATTCCTCGTGGACGATATTTGCAAGGGCCTTGGCATATTCATCCAGCCCCATGTTCTTGGCCGGCTTGCTGTAGTCCATCCAATGTAGATCGCCACTGGTCCCCTGTGACATGATGCCGACGAACGGCGTTTCATTGTCACCGCTGTCAACCATTTCTTCAATCATTCGAGCAAATCGAGCATAGTAGTCACCGGAAATCGATTCGGAACCTTTGTAGTGCTGGGAATAGTTTGCCATTACGGCAATTGGTTGGCCTGTTAGTGACTGGATCGAAAGAACTGTTAATCCTGTATCTACCGGACCAGCCGGGCTGATGAAGTCGGGATTCTGGTAACCTGGGTGCATGTGAGCATGCACAGTGCGCTCCCCAAACGGATCGTTCCGTATCCTGTCTGTACGCAGCACCCATCGGCGACAATGGGTATATTCCGGCACGTCCACGACCGTCCAGCCGATTCTGGCGGGGACGAGATTCTTAACCGCCGCCTCAATGGCCTTAGCGATTTTAGGAACCAAAAAAACCGGGTATTTGTCGTCCGCACGACAACCGAGACCACCCATCACCGCCGGTGCCGAATGCGTATGCGTAGCGGCTACAAGAATGTGATCTGTTGGAATACCGGTTTTTTCAGATGCGATGTCCTTGGCCTCGTCAATTAACTCTCGTGGGATCATACAGCTATCTACGACGACGATGGCGATGCGTGTCTTGCCGTCGTCCAACGCGATTGAACGGGCGTGAATACGCTCTGCAATACTATTGGCTGTACGCTCGAGGAAGCTACCCAGCACCCGCACCGGCAGTTCGGCGGGTGTAACGTCAATCGCCGCCGCCCCGGCCTTGAAAACCGCGCCTTCGGCTCCGAGAAGTACGTTCTCCGATGCAAATATTACCAATAATAGAGCCACGGACATTTTCACAAAGTGACGCCGGGACATATTACAGTTAATTGCCCATAAATTTCTTTTCATTGAATCAAGATGTCCCTAAATAGCCAGTATCTCTCAATGTTCAGCATGACAAAAGTCTTGCACTCTGGGTGTCGTTGATTTCGTAATAATAACAAATTTAGCTGATAAATGTAAAGCTTTTGCTTTATTTTGCCAATACATCGTTGCGAAAAGGCGTTGGCAAGTCATGGGCCGGGATTTAACGAGGGATAGAATAACTCCGCAATTTGTCTTGACCACTGTTGTACGCAAACATAAACTTAATGTATAGTCACTTAAAAGGATGTATTTCACTACAATTTGGAGGTCAATCATGAGTACTAATATCACTAACTCCAGGGCATACATGATAGCTATCCTGCTTGCTCTCTGCGGATTTCTCGCAGCATCGACTGTCCAGGCTCAACATCGTGAGTATAATGATTCATACGAGAATCCCTATTTGAATCGAGTTGCCTTTCCTATCGGCGGAATTGGCGCAGGTATGATCTGTTTGGAAGGAACCGGGGCCATATCCCATGTTTCCGTCAGGAACACCATGCAGGTTTTTAATGAACCTTGCTCATTTGCTGCCTTGTGCATCAAGGGAACAAAAGCTAACGTGGCAAAAGTACTTGAAGGCCCGGTTCCTGCATGGAAAATATTCGGCGCCCCCAACACCGGTAACGGTGCGGCTGGGAGCAGCTACGGCTTGCCAAGATTTGATCAGGCATCCTTTCTGGCAAGATTCCCCTTTGGCACAGTTACCCTCAGAGACCGGGAAGTTCCGTTGCTGATCAAAGTAACTGGTTGGAGCCCATTTATCCCTGGAGATCCGGATAATGCTTCTCTGCCGGTCGGTGCTCTGGAATACAGTTTCAAGAACACCTCATCCGAGACCATCGACGCCGTATTCTCTTACAATACGAAAAACTTCATGGCTATTGGCAGGGCAGGAAATACTATCTTGCCTATCCGAAACGGTTTTATTCTCCACCAGGAAGGGACCGAGGAAAAACCAGAGAATCTGGGTTCTTTTGCTTTGTTCGTCGACGATAATAATGTCATTGTCGACCACTGCTGGTTCAAGGGTGGCTGGTGGGATTCTGTTACTTTGGCCTGGAAAAACATCCAGGAGGCTCGACTACTCGAGAATCCTCCTGTTGATGGATCGTGCCCGGGGGCGTCGCTCTTCGTGCCATTCACATTGAAACCCGGCCAAAAGAAAACTGTCCGTCTGACGTTTGCCTGGTATGTTCCTAAAAGTGACATGCGCCTCGGCAAAGATGCGCCGGATGCCCCGGCTTGCGAAGACAGCGAATGTTATTCCCGTGCCTACGTTCCCTGGTACGCCGGCCGGTTTAAGAACATCAAGGAAGTCGCACGCTACTGGCGCCGAAACTATGATGATCTGCGTCGTAAAACGACTCTGTTCCGAGATACATTCTATGATTCAACTATCCCTCCCGAAGTCATCGAAGCCGTCGCAGCCAATCTGACCATTCTAAAATCCCCCACAGTGCTTAGACAAACAGATGGGCGTCTATGGTGTTTCGAAGGTTGCAGCGACAACCGGGGTTGCTGCCACGGCTCCTGTACCCATGTTTGGAACTATGCCCAGGCAATACCTCATCTATTTCCCTCTCTTGAACGTAGTTTACGTCAGACTGAGTTTAACGAAAGCCAGGACGAACGCGGACATCAAACTTTCCGCTCGGCATTGCCCATCCGCCCAACAACCCATGATTATCACGCGGCTTCCGACGGACAACTCGGCGGAATCATGAAGGTTTATCGTGAATGGCGCATCTCCGGCGATACAGCCTGGCTCAAACAGTTGTGGCCCAAAGTTAAAATCAGCTTGGACTACTGCATCAACACATGGGATCCCAGAAGTAAAGGCGTCCTGGAGGAACCGCATCATAATACGTACGATATCGAATACTGGGGCCCGGATGGACACTGTTCCAGCTTCTACCTCGGTGCACTTGCAGCGGCAATCGAAATGGGCACTGCTATGGATGATGATATTTCCCGCTACCGCGAGTTGTTAGCTAAGGGCAAGAAGTTCCTTGAGACCGAATTGTACAACGGTGAATATTTCTTCCAGAAGATTCAAACGAAAGGCCTCGATGCCGAGTTTCACCCACTCGACAGTTCACATAACGGTCCAGGATACAGCCACATTGTGAAAATGCTCAACACACAAGGGCCTAAGTACCAATACGGTACGGGTTGTCTTTCGGATGGGGTTCTCGGTTTCTGGATTGCACGCATGGCAGGACTTGGTGAGATCGTGGAAGCCGAGAAGGTGAAAAGCCATTTAAGGGCTGTTCACAAATATAATCTCAAGCACAACCTTTCCGATCATTCTAACCCGCAACGGCCTACTTTTGCGACGGGTAAAGACGGCGGCCTGCTTCTGTGCACGTGGCCGCGAGGCGGGCAGCTATCCATTCCATTCGTTTATAGCGACGAAGTCTGGACCGGCATCGAATACCAAGTGGCCTCTCACCTGATGCTTGAAGGCATGGTCCCTGAAGGATTGGAAATCGTACGCATCTGCCGTGACCGATATGACGGTCGTATTCGAAATCCCTTCAACGAATACGAATGTGGTCACTGGTACGCACGAGCCCTGTCCAGCTATGGCTTGCTGCAAGGCCTTACCGGTCTGCGTTATAATGCGGTTGATAAAACGCTCTATATCGATTCGAAAATTGGCGATGATTTCCGCTGTTTTTTTTCGGCCGAGAGCGGCTTTGGCACGGCCGGTCTGAAAAATGGGAAACCATTCATCGAAATCAAATTAGGTGAACTTGACGTCAGACAGGTGTATGTCTCCGGCAAGAAAGTGTCCCTTTGAAAAAGAGGTGAACTCCCACAAATTATACCAATTGTGTAAAATAAATGCGCTTGTATGAGTTATTTCGAGCGCATTCGGCTTCGCTCAGGGTAAACTCCGCATAGCAGAGTCGAAAAATCTGTTTTTAATAGATTTCTCCACTTCGGGCTACTCCGTGGCCCTCCGGTCAAAATGAGCAGCAGTGGTTCTGGCAACATCTCAGCAATCCGTGTTTCTGGTGGTAAAGCACGTCCTTGCGATGGCCTTATTAGGGAAAGTCTCTTCCCTTGCGTTGCTCGGTTTCACATTTACGAGTTGTGGCAAAGACTTTGACTTCCAGAGGTTTGATTCGGGTGATGAGCTCGCCTCGTTTCACTGTAGCCTTTTCAACTCCATAAAGCAATTCCAAGGTGCGGCCGTTCAACTCTTTTAATCCTGAGACTTGCACTCCCAAGTAAGGGCGGTCATCTTCGTTGACCAGGATGAGGACCCACTCTCGGCTGGCACAGCGTACAGACATTTTCACGCCACGCGCTGAAGAGTCCCGCTGTAGCTCCACCAGGGCCAGATGAGCCTGTGGATACTCGCCAGCGACGAGGAACGGCTGCAAGGCGGCCAATTCGCTCGTTAAGGCGTAAAGTGATTGTCTAAACTCGGAGGATTTCAGATAATGTGAGCCCCAATATAGAATGCCACGGGCCCCGTGAACGATGGCGTCATAGGCCATGAACCGCGATTCGGCAAACGATGGGTAAACCACCGCCTTGTGACCGTAATATTCTCCCAGTTCGCTCCACGAGAATGCTTGTAGAACCATCCAGACCGGCTTAGTGTTTCGCCCTACCTTCTTCCATCGCTCGGTGGCATCGCCAACCTCAATCACGTCCCGGCTGCTTTCCCGCACGGGGTAGATGTCGCAACCCGTGATGTCGATATAGTCGGTGTATTGCCGGACGAACTTTAAGTCGCTCTTAGCGGCTTCGTTAATCCAAATCTGGCGCTTGTCCTGATCGAGCGTGCGAATTAACGAGATCGCCTCGCGAAGCTTCGGAATGATCTGCCGGGCCTGTTCCTCGGAGTAAGCGACGGCCTCGGGACTTTGCTTTATCCAGGCATCCCGTGATTTGTAGATTTTTTTCGTGCGGTACAAGCCGCTCCAAGCGGTAAAGTTATGTACGATTTCATCCGGCCCTTCCCAGATAGCCAAAGCTGGATGTGTCACGACGGACTCGATCTTCTCCCGGACGGTATCACTGCTCCCCTGTTGCATCGGTATCACGATCCAGCCGAACATCCCAACGGCGGCCACCCGATCCAGGTCGGATCGATTGCGGCACCGCACGAGATTCATACCTGCCCGGGCCATCCTCCCAAGCTCCGCATCGTCTTTCGGCAACTCATAGCAACCGATAGGAAACAGGGGCCTGCTGTCTTTGATTAAGAAACCGGCATTAACCGGGGGGTGCTTCACAAAGGCCGGTTGAAAGGAAAGAGCGTCATCGTAAGAAGCCTTTTCGGCGGGCGTTTTGCCAAAGACGAGAAGGAACCGGTTGGGAGACGGACGGGGATTTCGAGACCAGAGATGGAAACCGGCTTCAGTCATCTCCTGTATTACCGTCTTCGGCTCGATCATTCTGCGATGGCTTGCCTGACGTCGGGACAACGGTTCTTTTGCCCTGCGGTCCAGGATATAGATACAACCAGTTGGAGTGAGTTTCTCATGGAGCTTTGCCAATAGAGTATCGCCGTGGAAAAGCAGGTGATAACTGTCCAGGAAGAAAACTACATCAATCGGCCCGTCCGGCAAATTAGGATCCCCTTGCTGAGTGAGAACGGATGGCATTGAGACGCCGGGAGGAAGCGGCTGCCTTTCATCCTGTTGAGTGGCCCACTCCTCCAGGACAACCTCCAGTCCTTCGCCGGCGGAGTTTTCAAGGATCGGCGCGATCAGATCGCGCGCCTGCCCCATCGCGATAAAAACCGGTCTTTGGTATTGGCCGGAACTGGGTCGAAACAGGAGGGAGCATTCTTCCACGTCAATGGGAGCAAACGCGTCCGGATCACTGCCGGGTTCTTTGAGCTTTTGGGGACGTTGAAAGATGAGAACGAAGTTGTCCTTCGTGTGCCAGTACTGTTCGGCACATTCGATATAAGCGAATCCCTCTTCCCTCGCCTCTCGTACCACTGTTGTTTCTGCAATCCAGTAATGCCTCGTTTCGCGACGTTCGCGCTCAACCCAGTCACGTAGAGTCCCCCGTCGTCTATCAACGATCGCCAGATAACCGCCCGGCTTCAGGCCCCGCCAGATTGCCCGCAGCATCTCTCGTGGCTTGGCGAAATGGTGGTACACATGATTCATATAGACAAGGTCCACAGAATCCGCGGGCAAACAAGGATCATCACTTCGACCCAGAACGGGCTTCACTTGGTTAAGGTCTCTTTTTTCCGCCTCTGCCTTGAGTGACTTTACTTTGTTTTCTTCGATCTCCTCGGCGAACACCATGCCTGTTTTTTCCACGATATCGGCAAAGACCCACGTATCTCGGCCGCCTCCGGCCCCGATATCGGCGATAATTGAGCCCTTACCCAAGCCAAGGTGGCAGACCAAGGCTTGAACAGAATCTGCTCTGTTGGCCGGTTTCACGGTTTTGCCGCCACCACGCTTCGATGCAGCGATGCACGACGACATCTGCAACACAGTAAAAATAAGTATTGTAGTCACCAGGCAACGACTAAAAGCTTTTTGTATATTCATAATGTCTCTCCGGAAAATTGCGGATCTTTTTGCCCATATCCGTACCATTTGCAGGCCATTTTCGTTTCCATCAATCCCGTCACATAAAAATCACTTAGAGATAGCTTTGATTTTTAGCCTTCGTCCCACGCCTATATGCACGAAGTCCGGCCCATACGCCTGCTTGAACGTATGGATCGCTCGATCTCCCGTGCAGTGCGTGGGTCCGGCCTTTTTGACGCCGATCTTTCTGAACTCGCTGATGATCTGTGTGCCCATAGGCCCTGTGAGATGAACGCCTTTACAGATTTCCACCGGAGCGTCCGTTGTGACAACCTTGGCCCCCGTTCTTTTCACCTCCTGAACGAAACTATCTGAGCACGAGGGGGGCAAGTAAACTAAAACATTGCTGTTCTTCCCCAAGAAAGCAAGCAAGCCTCCCGTATGATCTCCATGGTTGTGTGAGATTACCACAATCTCGACATCATTGGGATTGATTTTCAGCTTCTCGATATTCTCAAAAAGCAGCTTACTCTTTGTCCCGGTATCAAACAGAATGGTTACGCTAACATACTTCTTTTGTTTGCTGGACGGTTTCTCGGTCGCTGCTGCTTGACATATTGGAGCCAGCAGGACCAAGCATGTGATAATCATAATTCGCTTGTTCATAATCAGTTGCCGACGAGTTAGACCATTCACTGTCTTTTCCTTTCACAGAGTAAGATAACATCCAGTCCTTAAGACGTCAACAAGTAGTATCTGTTTTGAAGGTCGCGCATCTGCTTATGTCATCGTCCATCTTTTTGAAATAAATGTGCTACAGCTTCCTTGTTATTTATATCGAGGCCGATATAATTGTCCATGATAGTCTCCTGTCATAAACGTTATTGTCGTTTTAGATAAGACAATCACGCATTATAGCCAACTTAGGAGGCTCCGGTTACATAATTTCTATCGGGTCAGAAGAGAACAACGGTGTGATCGATGAAACAAGTGCTGCTTTCACTTAGTGCGACCATTGCCTTTTCGGCGGGTGTTTTGGCACAGCCAGACAAGCCGCCGCCACTGATCTGATGGAGTTCTTTAGTTCTGCATGGGAGAAGACACCCATGCAAGTAGAGGAAAAAGGGAGGTCTGATGGGTAGACAACGAATGTTTGCTCTGACAGTGGCTTTGGCCTTGGTGGTTAAGTCGATGACGGTTTCAGCGGCGGAGATGATTCCGTTTGCCGAGGCCCTGGACGGAGCGTCCATCTCGGTCGAGAGGCTCGATGATATCCTGGAGTACGCGCTTCTCATCGGCAACGGAGACATCAATGGGCTGGTTTACACGGATTCGGGAAATGTTGAAATCGTGTTGACCAAGAACGATGTGTGGGATGCGCGCCTCGACACAACGCTCGATCCGCCGCTGCCCACACTCAGGCGCATTAAGAAGCTGGGCCGCGGCACCTGGTCCGATCGTGGGCTGATTTTGCCGGAAGACTCCACCTGGGAAGGTCCGGACAGTTACCACGCGCATCCCTATCCGTGCCCGCGGGCGTGTGCCAGGCTGGTCATGGGAACGCGCGCCGAGCAGCCGCGTTGGCGCAACATCCGGGCCCAGGGCAGGCACAACGGGTGGGAGTCCCGCGAGGGCGTCGCCGTCATGAGCATCGCGGGCAATGCGGGCGCCTCGAATGGCTGGCGGTGTGAGCCTTTTGAGTTTTCGACCGACGACTATCGAACAATGCGTCTGACCCTTTCCGGCTCGACCAACGCCCGGCACTACGTGGATGTGATGGACCCCGCGGGCAACGTCGTCTTTGCCACGAAATGGCGGGTGACACCGGTTGAAACGGAGACGTGTCTTTTCTCGCTGCCCTCTGAAAAGAGGGTGGGCAGCGTGATTCTGTACACGCTGACCACTGACGGCAGGCAGGCGGAGAACCGGTTTGAGAAAATGCAATTTGAGGGTCGAAAGGGAACGCTTCCGGTGAAGTTGGACCTGCCGTCGTTGCCAACAACGCGGGCGCGTTTGGACCTTCGCCGTGCTGTGGCGCAGATCGACGGCGAGTCCGGCGGTCCGCCACGAGCGGCAATCCGCGCTCTGGCGCAGCGGAACACGTTCCTTATCGAAGCGGACATCGCCGCGCGCCTCGAGCAATTCCGCACGGCCGACACGCCGGATGCCGAGACCGGAGAGACCGATGGCGTCCGGTGGCTGCATCAGGCGATACCCGGCGACCTGGACTGGCCCGGCATGGAGTTCGCCGTAGCCCTGGCCGACGTTGGACAACGCCAGGCCGTGACTATCGTGACGTCTTTGGAATCAAACGACGTGGTTGCCGCTGCCGTGAAGGAGGCCCAGGCGGTGGCCCAAGCGAACGCGGCCCGGTTGATCCGTGGCCATGAGGCC
>DAOVMB010000206.1 GCA_030630905.1 Sedimentisphaerales bacterium | reverse complement strand
GCCCCGAACGATTTTTCTCGATCGTCACGAACATCGAATGCACCTGCGCATTATATGGAAGAACCGATTTATTTGGTCCTATAATGGATCTGTTTTAAATCAATTCGACAATTCCTGCCGCGTGGAATAGTATAGATATCCCACGCCTCAAGTTTTGGGCATCTCTTATTTTCTTCTCAGGTTGAATTTCTCCGGGGACCTTATTTTATCCGGGATTTTTCATCATTGACATTGTCGATTATGCGCAATATTTAAGGAGAGATTTTAAGTTATTTATGGAAGGAAATCGTTATGAAACAAAGTTCAAAATCACAATCTTCAAAAGCACATAAAGCAACACTTATCTGTCCGGAGCATTGGGACCGGCTCGTTTTGGTTGTATTATGGGTAGTTACTTTTAGTTGCGTGTGCGGGCAGGCTCAAGACCTCGGCACAAAGACAGCCGTGATGGCTGAAGAGGTGGGCGGGGCCGCAGCTTTGTGGAAATCCAATAAGGACTTCAGTATCGATGCCGATTACCCGGGCGGGAACATCCTGGTTGAGCGGATCGAAGACGACACGGTGTACCTGAAGCAGGATCTGCGTGACACGCGAGATTGGTGGTTCTACTGGAGCTTTCGTGTGAGGGACGCAGCGGGGCGGACGTTAAGATTCCGGTTCACTAACAAGAACCCTATCGGCGTACGCGGGCCGGCAGTCAGCACGGACGGCGGACGCAGTTGGTCGTGGCTGGGAACTGAAGCGGTGAAAGGCGCCTCGTTTAGTTATGTGTTCGCGGAGGATGCCGGAGAAGTGCGTTTTTGCTTTGGAATGCCGTATCAGCAAGCGGATTTGCAAAGGTTTCTGGTGCGGCACAAGAATAGTCTAAACCTGAAAATTCACGAGCTATGTGAGACTCGAAAGGGTCGGTTGGTTGAGCGTGTGCATGTGGGCAGACTCGACGGCCAAGCCAAATATCGCGTTCTGGTAACTGCCCGCCATCATGCCTGTGAAATGATGGCCAGCTACAGCTTAGAGGGCATCCTCGAAGCGGTCCTCGCAGATACTGAGGATGGGCGATGGTTCCGCAGGAACGTCGAAGTAATGGCAGTCCCGCTTATGGATAAGGACGGTGTCGAGGACGGTGACCAGGGAAAGAACCGCAAGCCGCACGACCACAACCGTGATTACATAGGCAAGAGTATCTACCCATCGGTTGCGGCGCTGCGTACATTTGTTCCGAACTGGTCGCAGGGACGGCTCAAAGCGACATTTGACCTGCATTGTCCCTATATCCGGGGACCTTACAATGAAGTTATCTACATAGTCGGTAGCTCGAGTCAAAATATGTGGCAACAGCAGTGTGAATTTGGCAGGATACTGGAGGCCGTCCAGACCGGCCCGCTGGTTTACAGCGCCGAGAATAATCTGCCCTTTGGTAAGGCCTGGAATACCGGGAAAAATTATGGCTCGGGCAAGAGTTGCAGTCGGTGGGCGAGCGAGCTGGAGAAAATCCGATTGGCGACGTCTTTCGAAATCCCGTACGCCAATGCCGGCGGCCAGGCGGTAACAGCAAAAAGCGCTAGAGCATTTGGTCACGACCTGGCCCGGGCGATCCGGCGATACCTTGAGCAGCCAAATGTGGACGACCGATACACCAATGCAATTCTGCCTCAGCCGGTCCATATCAACGGTGTATTTCCTAAGTTGACCGTAATGGCTAAAGGACTGGGCAGTAACTCCGAGGCCGGCATCGGGGCGCTGATTCCATGGGCCGAAAAGCTGTGGGCCGTTGGATATGTCGCACACATCCGGGGCGAAGGGCTTGGGCTTTATGAAATCAGCGAAGATATGACGATGCGGCGTCACCCCGCCGCGGTGACGGGCACCTTTGCCAACCGGATGGTGCACTGGCCATCCGGTCAGGCGTTCATCGGGCCGCACGCGATTGACGCCGAGGGCAACGTCCGAACGATTGAATCGCTCAAGAAATACCGCCTGACCGCCACAGTGTCACACCTGACCGATCCGAAGAACAAGGTATATTTCCTCGGCATGGAAGGGCGGTTCTGGGAAGTGGATGTGCGGACCCTCGAATCGAAGCTGCTGTTCAATCTCGTCAAGGAACTTGAAATAAAGAATGCTGAAGAGCATTTCAAAGGCGCCTACAGCGCGCAAGGCCGCGTCGTCGTGGCGAACAATACGTACGACGAGAAGGAATTCTTAGGCCAGAGAGACGCCGGACGGCTGGCCGAATGGGACGGCAAGAAATGGACAATCATTGAGCGCAATCCCTTCGTCGGAGTTGGCGGCAGCGCCTCGGGCGCCTCCTATGGAGGGCATACGATCTACGCTACCGGCTGGACGAAATCCAGTGTTGTGCTCCGCGTTTTTGCGCAAGGCAAATGGTCGCGCTACCTGCTTCCCAAAGCCGGCCACACGTGGGACCACGCCTGGAACACCGAATGGATGCGGATACGTCACGCAGTGACTGAACGCTTGCTGATGGACGTTCACGGCATGTTTTACGAGCTGCCGGCACTTTCTTACGAAGGTAGGATATGGGGCATCCGCCCGATTTGCAGCCATCTTCGCGTCGTTCCGGATTTTTGTCACTGGCGCGGATTGTTCGTGATGGCCAGCGACCAGATCGATCACGACCAGGGCCAGCCTCAATCGGGCCTGTGGTTCGGCAATATCGACGACCTCTGGTCGATGGGCAAACCCGCCGGCTGGGGAGGACCATGGTGGGAAACACCCGTAAAAGCCGGCACGGCCTCAGACCCGTTCCTGATGACCGGCTTCGATAAGAAGGTGGTGCATCTTGCCCACGAATCAAGCCGGGAAGTGTCATTCAAGATTGAGGTTGACTTTTTGGGTAATGGGACATGGAAGACATACGAATCCTTTAGCGTGCCTGCCAAAGGCTATGTGCATCACGAATTTCCGGACGGTTTCTCGGCTCATTGGGTGCGCGTCACCGTCGATCGGGATTGCACGGCGACGGCGTACTTTATGTACAATTAGCACAAAGGGAACTTTGCCGTTTCGCATTCTCGGCCAAATGTTTAAAAACGGTTGACTCCGGGTATCAGGATGTGTTATTGAAAGATTGCCGGAAGGGTGTGTTTTTCTATTCTGTGTTTCAGAAAAAGATTTAACGATGTGGGATTATATAGGAGTAAGCAATATGAAGCATGCACTGCAAAAACTAAGGATCGTTGTTATAGGCGTGGCGATTTTGCTTTTTGCCCTGACCTCAAGATTGGCCGATGCTCAGGATTTGGCGGCGTTCGAGAAGCGGATGACGGAATTCACGCTGGACAACGGGTTAAAATTCCTTGTCCTCGAACGGCATGAGGTGCCGGTGATTTCGTTCCATATCTACGCCGACGTCGGTGCGGTCGATGAGGTCCGGGGGATCACGGGCCTTGCGCATCTGTTTGAACACATGGCGTTCAAGGGGACCAAAGCCATAGGGACTATGGACTACGAGGCCGAGGCCGAGGCGATGGCCAAAATAGACGAAGCGTTCCTGGCGCTGAAAGCCGAGCGCAGAAAGGGTGACCGGGCGGACGAGGCCCGGCTGGAACAGTTGCAGAGCCAAATGAAAGAGGCGCAGGAGGCAGCGCAGGAGCATTTGGTTCATGATGAGTACGAAGAAGTCTTCTCGCGCGAAGGCAGCGCGGGTTTCAATGCGTACACGAGCCAGGATGCGACCCAGTACATAGTCAGCCTTCCGTCAAACAAAGTGGAACTCTGGATGGTGATGGAATCGGACCGGTTCGCCAATGTTGTACTCAGGGAGTTTTACAAGGAGAAGGACGTGGTCATGGAAGAACGGCGGCTTAGTGTTGAGAGTCGGCCGGTAGGGCGTTTGCTCGAAGAATTCATGGGTATCGCGTACAAGGCGCATCCTTACGGTGACCAGGTCGTTGGTCACATGAGCGATATTGAAACGCTGACCCGTGCCGAGGCGGAGGCCTTTTTTAAGAAATATTATTCGCCGAGCAACCTGACGATTGCGATTGTCGGCGACGTGGCCCCCGACAATGTCAGGAAGCTTGCAGAGAAATACTTCGGCCGGATTCCGAGTGGGCCCAAACCCGATCCCGTTGAGACGGTGGAGCCTCCGCAGTTGGGGCAGCGGCGCGTGGTCGTGGAGGACCCGGCTCAGCCGTTCGTTCTGATAGGATATCACAAGCCGAGCATCCACCATCCTGATGATGCCGTGTTCGATGCCATCACGGACATAGTAGGCATGGGCCGGACGTCCCGGCTGTACAAGAGCCTTGTGAAGGAGAAGATGATTGCCGTGTACGCATCCGGATTTCAGGGGATGCCCGGCTACAAGTATCCGAGCCTGTTTTTGTTTTATGCCGTGCCGGCCAGGGGGCGCACGAACCAGGAATGTGAAGAGGCAATCGATACCGAAATCGAAAGACTAAAAAGCGAGTTGGTTTCCCCTGAGGAGTTGGCCAAGGCAAGAACACGGGCGCGTGCGAGTCTGGTCCGGCAGCTCGCCTCCAACTCGGGGTTGGCGGCACAACTGACATTCTATGAGGTCATCACCGGCGATTGGCGCAACCTGTTTCGACAGCTTGACAAAATTGACAAGGTGACGGCTGAGGACATCCAGCGTGTTGCCGGAGAGTATTTTACGACCAGGAATCGCACGGTCGGTATCATCGAGACAACGGTAGCTGCGAATCAATAATTTGAAGGGAGTGTCATTATGATAGGCCATAGATCTTTTGTCATTCAGGTTGTGTTTCTCACAGTTTCCGGGCTTGGTCTTTTGTGGTCCGGCTGTGCCGAACAACAGGTGACTGATTACAAGAGTTTGAAGTATCCGAAACTGGGGGACATCGAGGTCCCTGAGGTCCAGCAGGTGACGTTAGCCAACGGGATGTGTTTGTTCCTGTTGGAAGATCACGAGCTGCCACTTGTAAACGTCTCGGTAAGGATTCGGACCGGGTCGGTATATGAGCCGTCCGAGAAGATAGGGCTGGCGTCGATCACGGGCGAGGTGATGCGCACGGGCGGCACGGCGAGCAAGACCGGCGATGAAATTGATGAGGAGCTGGAGGCTATTGCAGCCTCGGTGGAGACAGGAATCGGACTGAACTCAGGCTCTGCCTCCATGTCGGTGCTCAAACGCGACCTTGACAAGGGGCTCTCGATTTTGGCCGACGTGCTGATGAATCCGGCTTTTCACGAGGACAAGATCCAGCTTGCGAAGATGCAGGCCGGCAGTTTTATTGCCCGTCGCAACGATTCTGTTGGGGCTGTGGCGGGGCGCGAGTTCGATAAGCTCATTTACGGCGCCGACAGTGTCTACGCCAGGCACACAGAGTACGCTACTATCGGCAGCATTACCCGGGATGACCTTGTTGACTTCCACCGGAAGTACTTTGGCCCCAACAATACGATGCTGGCGGTCTGGGGTGACTTCGACACCAAGCAAATGATCAAAAAAATCGAGAAGGCGTTCGAGACATGGGAGAGCGTTGACCTTC
>DAOVMB010000297.1 GCA_030630905.1 Sedimentisphaerales bacterium | reverse complement strand
TTTCATTTTTTGCCTTGACGAGATGACTACAGTTGTAATATTGTTTATATGACTACTCATGTAATCAAGGAGAAAAGAAATGACAAGAGAATTACCCAGAATAGCCGACTCGGAGTGGCGCGTGATGCAGGTGCTATGGGAGCACGGCCCACAGACAGCAAATGGCGTAGTGAGCACATTGTCAGGCGAGGTGAAGTGGAAACCGAGAACGATCAAGACATTAATAAGCAGACTGGTGAAAAAGGGCGCCGTCAAAGTCACCGAGGAGGGCTACCGGTACCGATATTCCGCTGCGGTGGATGAGTCTGCATGTGTCCGCTCTGAGACCAGGTCTTTCGTTCGGCGTGTCTATCAGGATGCGATGAAGCCTGCCCTGGCTGCTTTCATTGAGGATGCGGACCTGTCAGACAAAGAGATCGACGATATACAGAAGATCCTTAAACAGAAAAGAAAGGGATAAAAATGGAAGGTATAATGACCTATGCTCAGACGTTTTTCGGCTGGCTCTTGCAGACGACCCTAATCGCAAGTGTGGTCATCTGCCTGATCTTGGCAGCGCAGAAAACGCTGGGCGGAAAGTTGGGGCCTCGCTGGTGTCACGCCCTGTGGCTGGTGTTATTGATACGTATGATATTGCCCTGGGCGCCTTCGAGCCGGGTGAGTCTGTTCAATCTAATCCCTTCGTGGGATCGGCAGATTCAACGAGCCCAACCATCTGAGTCCACTGAACAACAAGAGCCTTCTGGTGCCGGACAGACTTCCGACACTGCAGAAGCGATACCTGCTCAGAAATCAGAGTCTGATGTCACAATTCAGAAGGGAGTAATTCCGGAACCAGGAGCGATTGCCGATATACAAATCGAATCTCAGCCATGGTTGGTTTCACTCCGTCGGGTCTTGCCGGTTCTCTGGCTGGCCGGCGCAATAGTAATCGGGGCATATCTTCTCATGAGCAACTTTGTCCTCTGGCGGATTGTCAAGCGGGACCGTCCACTGGTAAAGCAGGCGATGCTTGAGCTTTTCGAAGAATGCAAAGCACAGATGGGCATCGAGAGCCTCGTGGTGGTTGTGCCAAGCGGCCAAATCAGGAGCCCCGGCCTTTTTGGCTTTGTCAGGCCGCGTTTACTCTTACCGCTGGCGATGCTCGATACAGCCACTCTGGAAGAGATGCGATATGTCTTCCTGCACGAACTGGCCCACCTGAGACGGCACGATATTTACCTTGGGTGGCTGACAAGCCTGTTGCAGGTCCTGCACTGGTTCAATCCGCTTATCTGGTTTGCCTTCTATCGAATGCGGTCCGACCGGGAACTGGCCTGCGATGCCTTAGTGCTTACGTGCACGGGTCAGGACAAATCACAAGAATATGGCGGCGCAATCGTAGGTCTCCTGCGTCGTTTCTCCCGCTCTCGGCCTCTGCCGGCAATGGCGGGAATCATTGAAAGCAGATCTCAATTGAAAAGGAGAATTGCCATGATCGCACAATTCAAGAACAACTCATATCGTTGGTCGCCTTTGCCTGTGCTCTTGATAGTCGCAATCGGCTGCACGTCCCTGTCCGATATGACGCGAAGTACGCCAAGGGATGAGACAGTTATTGGGTCTGGGCCGGCCATGACGCTCAGAAGAGTCCAACCAGAAATTGGAGATTTTGCTAATATATCGCCGGACGGCAATTACTTGTGTGACGTTGACTGGGATACGGGCAATCTTGTCGTACGAGAGCTTTCCACCGGCAGGCGCTGGCCTGTTACGGGCAAGAAATCGTGGGAAGACTCCGAGGAATACGCTATGGATGCGGCGATATCTCCCGACAGTCAGCACGTCGCCTATCTCTGGCACGACTCCGCCTCTGACTCGTCTCATCTCTGCCTCGTGGATCTCGATGGCGCTGGCCGGAGGTTTCTGTGTCGGAATAAGTACTTGGTCCCAAGGGATTGGTCTGCCGATGGCACAAAGATCCTCGGAGTACTTTTCGAAGAGTCGAAGCAGATGGTCTGGGTGGATGCTCAAGACGGGTCTATTGATAAGATACGCGATATGGGCGATGCCTATCCGAAAAAGCTTGACATCTCACCGGATGGGCGTTTTCTTGCCTACGATCATCCACAAGCAGAGGACACATCGAAACGAGACGTCTTTCTGCTCGATCTCCGTGATAACCGTGAGATACGCCTCGCGGAACACCCGGCGGATGATCGATTGCTTGGCTGGACGCCCGATGGGAGGAGGATTCTTTTCGCCAGTAATCGCTCGGATAAGTGGGATGCCTGGCTGCTTGGTATCAGCGACGGTATACCAGCGGGGACCCCGCGATTGGCCAAGGTAAATATCGGTGACGTGGGGGCTGTCGGGTTCGCATCCAATGGAGATTATTACTTCAGCATTTATGACCTTCGCGAGAATGTGTATGTCGCTCAATTCGATCCGGCCAAGGGCACGCTGCTTTCACCTCCTGTGCCCCTGCGACCCACAGACAAGTCCGAGATGCCGGTCTTTTCGCCCGATGGCCAGAATATCGCCTATGCCTGCCGCGGTGATGATGATACATCCTTGATTAAAACCAGGTCCCTTGCTTCAGTGCAGGAACGGGAGATTGCCCTCAAATTGCCGCCCCGCCTTCAATTCTGGGCGCCTGATAGTAAGTCACTCCTTCTGTCCGGATTCCTGGAGAAAAGCTGGTACAACGCGGTTTACACGTTGGATTTGCAGACGGAAGAGTGCTCCGAATTGCTGCGCCACAAGGATATGTCGATTCCTGTTGCTCAGTGGTTTCCCGATGGAAAGAGGCTCTTGTATCACGGACGTCATGGTCCGATTGGGGGGACTGAAAAACTCGGTTACCTGATGATACGGGATATGGACAGTGGCGAGGAACGAGAGATCACCCGCGGCATGTTCCAGGGGATGAAAGACCGCTGTTGGGCGCTGTCGCCGGACGGCAGGCAACTGGCTGTTCACTTCAAAGACGACAGCAGCAGTATAAAGATATTCTCCACGGAGACGGATGAGGTCAGAGAGGTTCTGGCTGGTGAGTTGGCAGCAAAGGTGCACCGGATTATTTGGACTCCGGATGGCAAGGCGCTGATGTTGCGTGTGCTTGATCGCTCTGTTTCGAACAAATCCGGAATATGGCGCATTGCAGCCGAAGGAGGGAAACCCGAGAAACTCTCCGAATTGGACATCCCGGAGTATGTCACCGAAATGCAAATCGATCCCACAGGCCGACACATTGCCTTGGAGGCCATTACTAACGTGCACGAATTGTGGGTGATGGAGAACTTTCTGCCGGAAGACATCGGCAAGTAAAATTAATTCGTTCGCTTTTGGAAGTAGAGATATTGCTGCGGCGGGTATGAAAATGGCCTGGCGGGCAATGCCAACCAGGCCGTTTACCGGTTAACCGCTGTCCGCCTTGTGCTAATCGCACTTCGGCGGCTCTCCCAACAGTTAATAATCAAATTGTATTATATACTATCGAACGTCGATAATCAATCAAATTCGTATCCGGATTCCTGCTTTCGCAGGAATGACAGATGGTGTGCAGTGCACACCCTACCGACGACATACGATATACGACATACGCAATACGATTTACCTAACCGCTGCCTGTGCCGCGGCGAGTCTTGCTATCGGGACCCTGAACGGCGAGCATGAGACGTAATTCATGCCGACACGGTGGCAGAAGTCGATACTGCTGGGTTCGCCGCCGTGCTCGCCGCAGATGCCGACCTTCAGTTTCTTTTTGGTCTTTCTGCCGAGCCTGGTGCCCATTTCGACGAGCTTGCCGACGCCTGCCTGGTCGAGCTGCTGGAACGGGTCGGCGGCGTAAATACCCTTATTGACGTATTCGCCAAGGAACTTGCCTGCATCGTCCCGCGAGAAGCCCATTGCCATCTGCGTCAGGTCGTTTGTGCCGAAGCTGAAGAACTCGGCCTCGGTTGCGATCTCGTCGGCGGTCAAAGCGGCCCTCGGGACCTCGATCATTGTGCCGATCATGTACTTGATTTTGGCTTTCTTCTCTTTGAAGACCTGCTTGATCTCGTCAACGATTTCGTCTTTGACCAGCTTAAGCTCCATTACTGCGCCGACGAGCGGAATCATGATTTCGGGCAGTACGACTTTGCCGGCTTTCTTGACGTTCAGCGCCGCCTCGATAATGGCTCTTGCCTGCATCCTTGCAATTGCGGGATAGGTAATCGACAAACGACATCCGCGATGGCCGAGCATCGGGTTGAACTCGTGCAACTGTTCGACCTTTGCCTTGACGACGGCAGGCTTTACTCCGAGGCGCTTGGCCATCTCGGCCTGGTTCTCCCTGTCCTGCGGCAGGAATTCGTGCAGCGGCGGATCGAGCAGCCGAATGGTAACCGGCAGCCCGGCCATGGCCTTGAATATGCCTTCAAAATCACTTCGTTGGTAGGGCAGCAGCTTCTTCAATGCAC
>DAOVMB010000168.1 GCA_030630905.1 Sedimentisphaerales bacterium | reverse complement strand
TGTTCCCTCTTCCGCCGGGGCAGTACTCCCGAGTGGTAGAACCAAATAAATAGCCGCTAACATTAACAAGTAGCCTTTTTTCATATTTTACCCTCCAGCCCTGCTAAAGAGCCGGTGCAGGAATTACCCATGTCGATACACCCATAATACCCATAAAAAATTGTATCAATTTCCCACCTGAAATGCAAGAAAAATGACATTATGATTGCTATTGGTTGCTATATAAGCGTAAGTGCACCAAAAAGGCTTGATATATGAGAGATTGCTGGTACACTTCCGGCTACAGATTATTGAGCTTCGATTGTGAGCCATATAGCAAAAATGCAATATTAGATATTTAGTAAAGGCTATGGGAAGGGACAAATCAATGACTGATTACTCAATAAGTCCGGCAGGTGAAAAATTTGCTATACCGGAAGAAGACAAGCATACTGCGGAGTTCGAGCGTGTTGAATCACTGGCCGAAGCGGCGCGTAACGACGGCAAGGAAATCGTTGTCGTTATGGGCGTCGGCTTCGTAGGTGCCGTAATGGCGGCGATTATTGCCGATACAGTCGATAAAGAAACCGGTAAGCCCGGCAAGTTCGTCATCGGTTGTCAACGGCCCAGCGTCCGGAGCTACTGGAAGATTCCGCTGCTGAATCGGGGCATCTCGCCGGTAAAGGCCGAGGATCCCGAGGTCGAGCCGATGATTGCCCGTTGCGTGCTCGATAAGAAGACGCTGATCGCCACCTACAACAGCGACTGCCTCAAACTGGCGGATTGTGTGGTTGTGGACGTCCAGTGTGATTATACGAAACAAGATCTCGGCAACATGCGAACCGGCAAAGCGGAAATGGCGGCCCTTGAAGCGACAATCAAGACCATCGGCGAGAAAGTGCCGCCGGACTGCCTGACATTGATTGAGACGACCGTAGCGCCGGGGACCACTGAATTCGTGGCCTGGCCCATTATGAAAAAGGCATTTGCCGCTCGCGGCATAGAGACCGAGCCGCTGCTGGCCCACAGTTTCGAGCGGGTCATGCCCGGCAGGCAATACATTGCGTCGATCCGGGATTTCTGGCGGGTCTGCTCCGGTTGCAACAGCCGGGCCAGAGATCGCGTCGAGAAGTTTCTGCGCGAAGTGCTGAACACAGAAGAATTCC
The DNA here is from genome assembly GCA_030630905.1 of Sedimentisphaerales bacterium. Classification (GTDB taxonomy): domain Bacteria; phylum Planctomycetota; class Phycisphaerae; order Sedimentisphaerales; family Anaerobacaceae; genus JAFGPJ01. Next base: position 5,028 of record DAOVMB010000168.1, on the reverse strand, counting down.
CTTTGACCGTGATGGATCGTCCGATTGAGTCCGAGACGACTAAAATCGTCGAGAATTCTTACCGCGCCACAATCCTGGCATTCCTCGATGAATGGAGCCTGTTCGCGGAGCGCAATGGTGTGGACCTGATCAAAGTCGTCAAGGCAATAAAAGTCCGGCCAACACACAGCAATATCATCTTTCCCGGCCCCGGTATCGGCGGATACTGCCTGCCGAAGGACGGTGGGCTCGGATACTGGGCGTATGAGCATATTCTCGGATTCAGTGATGACATATTCAAGATTACGCCGACGGCTATCGACGTAAACGATACTCGCGGCCTGCACGTAGCGACCCTTACAAGAGATGCCCTTCGAAACATGGGCCGTCAGGTGGCCGGCGCGATTATACTACTTTGCGGAGCGAGTTATCGCCAGGACGTCGGTGATACTCGCTACAGTGGCTCGGAAATCGTCGTTCGGAAGCTCACCGAGATGAGAGCCGAAATGTGCGTGCATGATCCGTATCTCGAACACTGGTACGAGCTGGAAGCGCAGGATACCTACCCGGCTCCGGGACATTCCCGGGCAAGGTTCTTCCGCAATCAGGATGGTCTGGTTAATCTTCGGATTCAGAGTGACCTTGCCGAAACGCTGGCCGGTGCGCAAGCAATCATATTGGCTGTGCCGCACGCTCCGTATCTGGAGCTTGATCCTGACATAATTGTCGAATGGGCAGGGGGGACACTGGCGGTGATTGACTGCTTCGGTATATTGGATGATGAGAGAATCCGTCGCTATTTCGAGCTTGGTTGCGAAGTAAAAGCATTAGGCAGGGGACACATCCAGCGAATAAAAGAAGAAGTAAGAAAAAGTTAAAAGTAAAAAGGTAAAAGTAAAAACACAAGGGAGTCTGTAAACATGGACATGGCGGATATTAAGAACAAACGAATAGCTATTCTGTCGCCGGTTGCATGGCGGACACCCCCTCGTGCCTATGGCGCCTGGGAAACCGTCGCCGGTAATATTGCCGAGGGGCTTGTCACTCGCGGCTGGAAAAATGTTACGCTGTTTGCCACGAAGGAATCCGTTACCAGTGCAAAACTCGAAGGTTGGGTCGAAAAAGGCTACGAAGAAGACAAGTCGCAAGTTCCGCTGGTCTCAACGTGCCTGCACATATCCAAAGTGATGCAGCGGGCCGGCGAGTTCGACCTGATTCACAACAATTTCGATTATCTGCCCTTGACCTACCTTCCGCTGATAAAGACGCCGATGCTGACTACAATCCACGGCTTTTCCGAGCCGGACATCCTGCGGGTGTACCACGATCATAAGGACACGTATTATGTCTCCATCAGCGATTCAGACAGGGACCCCGGGCTGCCTTATCTGGCGACTGTTTATAACGGAATCGACTTATCGAACCTCACCTTTCGACCAAAGCCCGGCGACAAGCTCGTCCACTACGGACGAATACACAACGACAAAGGGACGCATCTGGCGATTGAGGTAGCGAAAAAATCCGGTATGGATTTGATTATAGCCGGCATTATTCAGGAGCAGGATTATTTCGATAATCTCGTTAAGCCGCACCTGAATCAATCGTCGATTCAGTTCATAGGGCCTGTTAATCCAGTACAGCGCGATGCGCTGCTCAACGAGGCGTACGCCGTTATTCACCTCAATACGATTCCCGAACGGTTCGGCCTGGTGATGGCAGAATCAATGGCGGCCGGTGTGCCGGTCATTGCGATGGATTTAGGTTCGTGCCGGGAAGTCATCGCCGACAAACAGACCGGCTACCTGGTCAACAGCGTCGATGAAGCGGCCGAGGCCGTCGCCAAAATTGACCGTATAGACCGCAAAAAATGCCGGCAGCGCGTAGAAGAGAACTTCACTATCGACAAAATGGTGGAAAGCTACGAAAAAGTCTATGAGGAAATCTTTAAGCGAGAAGAGAATAAGAAATAACAGTCATCCAATTGTCACCCTGAGCGGAGCGAAGGGTCTCGATAAGCATCCGAAAGGGTGAGATTCTTCGCTCCGCTCAGAATGACAGCGATGCAGGAATATTAATCGCATTAGAACCTATGATTTTTACAGGGATGTAAACAATGAAAAAACAATTAGTCACTCGATACCAGGGCAATCCGATCCTGACAAAAGACGATATTCCTTATCCCGTTCAGACGGTTCACAATGCGGGCGTTACGAAATTCAACGGTAGATACATGATGCTGTTCCGCTCGCACCTCGATACGGGCAGGTCCATAATCGGTCTGGCGGAAAGCGAAGACGGCTTCAATTTCAAGGCCCGCTCCGAACCGTTCATGGTGCCGGAAAAGGAAACTCTCTTTGCCGAGTACGAGGCATTCGGCGTCGAAGACCCGCGGATTACATATCTGGAAGATGCATACTATATTACATACAGCGCGTATTCGCAGCACGGCGTCCGCATCGGTTTGGCTATGACGCTGGATTTCGAATCGGTTGAGAGAGTGGCTTTTATCACACAGGCCGACTACCGAAACAACGTGCTCTTTCCCGAAAAGATCGACGGCCGATACGTCAAATTAGACAGGCCCCATAGTGACATCAGCCCCTGGTCGGTCTGGATAAGCTACTCGCCCGACCTGCGTCACTGGGGCGATTCGAGACTGGTAATGAAACCCGTGCCGTACCACTGGGACGAGACGAAGATCGGCCCCGGCGCTCCGCCGATTCGCACCGACAAGGGCTGGCTAAGCATCTATCACGGCGTATTTCCGACAATGGCCGGCCACGTCTATCGGCTTGGCGCCGCCTTGCACAAGCTCGATGACCCGGCACAAATCCTCGGCGTAGGCGACCGCTGGATATTGCAGCCCGAAGACCCGTGGGAGATCACCGGTTATGTCCCCAACGTTGTCTTCACGTGCGGTGCCGTCCCTGAAGACGATGGCACTTTGAAGTTATACTGGGGCGGAGCTGATCAAGTAATGTGCGCCGGCACAGCAGTTATAGATGAGCTTGTAAATTTATGCCTTAACGATTCTCGCACTGCGATCTAATCATCTCATATGACAGCAAGCTGTTATGCTTAAATCCTGCCAGAGGGATACTTTATTTCGGACGAAACCAAATCCACCCTTCCTTCATTGCGAGTTCTCGATTTTCCGGTTCAACTACTCTGCCCAACAGAAAGTCAACTGCTGCCAAGACGCAAACAACTGCATCCAACACATCTGCATTCGAGACCATCAGCGAAATATCGCTAGGCAACGTTAGCAAGCTACTCAGGCTTTCAACTATTTCCCGGCGGGCTTCTTGATTACTCTTCTTGTATCCCGATGCTCGTATCTTATATGCGAGGAGTGTTGCGGCCGGATAAACCTCAATGACTGAGATACCCTCTATTGTCTTGTTCCACGCTAGGGGTATCGACTGTCCAATTAGCTGCCCAAGTCCTTCGATAATCTGAAGTGCTGAATGGGCAGTCCGTGCGATGCGGTCTGCACCAACGTCCAACGGCTGGCGTCCAAGTTTTTTCCTCACCATACAGTCAGTAGCTCTTCGGAAAAGCTTATTAGGATCTGTGGCAATGAGTTTTCCAGCCATGTGTGAAGCCAGTGTGCACCCCAGTCTATCAGGCCAGCCCAATGGGGCATCAATGGAGATAAGTGTAGGTTGGTCTGGTCGAATCCAACTTGCAATAGTCTCAGCTATCGACTTGCCCCGATTGCCTTTGGCAATAGCAAGAATATCGGTTTTATGATTGTGCCACGATCCGAGAGCTAACCCCACATTCTTGGGGTCTGTCGCATGGTCGATCCCAATGATAGTCACGCTCATGAACAACTCTTTTTTGAGACATACTTTACCAAACACATAGTCTGATATGGTTGGCCAAAGCCTGCCGAATTGGAGTATGTGTCTAATCTTGGTGGGGCTAGCCCCACCCTACTTTTATTTCCTACAAGTGAAAGTGATCTCATTGCTCGTCGAGAATAACCTGCCATGATGAAACAGTCAACTGATTTGAAGTATGAATTTAACAATTGGCAAGAATGCCGAATATTATCGCGGATTAGGTCTTTTGGCCATTAGTATTGTGATCTTGTCGTATATTTTCTTCGGCAGGGCTTTTTTTAGTATTTTGCGGATTTCGTACATGGGGGTGCGCTGGGTTGTGTGCGTGATGATGATATGCTCGTTGTTCAGGTTTTTCAGCAGGGTTGCGAGTTCATCTACATGCATGTGTTTGCCTGCTTTGGCCCTGGTGGCATGTTCGCCTTCGTAGAACGTACACTCGGCGATTAAAATATTGCTCTCGGCGATGTAATCCAATTGCGAAAAATCAACGTACTGCGTATCGCCCAAGTATGTGACGATGGGAATCTCCACGGGATAGTCGATTTCGATGCCCTGTTTCTTCAGTTCGACGATTTGTGGGCCTGTAAGACCTTTGTACTCGGATTTGAGTTTTTTTCGCTTCTCGATAACAGTGAAACCAACGGAGCCTTTGCTGTGTTTTGTCGGGAAAGCCCTTGCAACCAAATTGGGCTTGATCTTATATTCGTCGCCGGGTTTGACGCCAACGAGTTTGGCCGGTATTTTGTTGCCGTCCAGTTTCGACCATGCGTCGATGATCTGTCTCATCGGCGGCAGTAAATTGTCAGGGGCTAAAATCGTTCCCGCTGAAATACCGCAGAAATTCCGCTGGGACAGGTAATATGCAAGCCCCGCGGCGTGATCCATGTGCCCATGCGTGAGCAGGACGTTGTTGATGGGGATGATCTGGTCGGGGGCTTTGCCCACGTCGAAGCAGACATCCAACTGCGGCACTGCGACCACGGTCTCCTCGCCCGCGACAGAGTAGCCGATTATGTCCATCTCATCTATTTTTATATGTGCTAAATTATGGCTCGGCATCGATATTGACTATTTACTATTTTCAATTTACTATTGATTATGAATAATTGGCTGTTTAAAGACAAACCGGACACTTCAGCCAATAGTAAATAGTCATTAGCAAATAGTCAATGAAATATGCCTGATAAGCGAACTCATA
>DAOVMB010000099.1 GCA_030630905.1 Sedimentisphaerales bacterium | reverse complement strand
TCATCCGGAGAATTGTCCCGGTTCGATAGACCTCTGGCCCGTCGAAGCGGATGGCGTCGGTATGGCCTTAACGCGAAAGGTCCCGACCGACTACGGCAATGACCCGGACAACTGGACCAATGCGACCCCGTCTCCCGGCGAGTTCACCCCATGAGATAGGCGAAGCCGCCATCTCACGGGGTAAACTTTTAGAGCAAATATCACAGGCCGGGATTCTCAATTTGAGATTTTCGGTTTTCGATTTGAAATCGGCATTCGGCATTCGTCAATCGGCATTCGTCAATCGGCAATTTTGTTGACTCAACTGTCCTTTATATGTTAGAATGATTATAAGGTATTAATACAGTTTTTTCCCTTAAGGAAGGAGATAAAAGGTGATCACGTCTTTTAGGTTATCTTTGTTCTTTATAGTACTGACGACAGTCATGACCGGTTCTATGGCTTTAGGCTTTCCAACGAACGTAGGGGCGGTTCGCGAACCGCCCGTACTGATTAACGAGATTCACTACGATCCTGACGTAAAAACCGAGTTGATCGAGTTTGTCGAACTCCATAACACTTCGACAGAGGATATCGATCTGTCCGGCTGGTACTTTCGCAACGGTATTTCTTATCGGTTCGGCGCCGGTGCGACGCTGCCTGCGGGCGGCTACGTAATCGTGACTCAAAACCCGGCCCATATCCAGGCTAAATGGAGCAGCGCCAGGCTCACCGTATCTCCCCACTTAGTATTCGGGCCATTCGAAGGCAAACTCGGCAATAACGGCGAAAACATAGAACTATGTAACGCCTACGGCGATGAAATCGATCAAGTCGATTATCAGCTTGGATTCCCATGGCCTACCGTAGGCGATCCCGTGCCGGACAACCAGCCGGGTAACGGAAATTCCATCCAACTGGTCAATCCGTCCCTCGACAATGACCTGGCCGGAAGCTGGCGTTCGGCTTATCCCACACCGACGGCTCACAACGAAACGGTCTATCTCGAAAATACGCCGCCCCATATCCGCCAGGTAAAACACTCGCCGAAGCAGCCCAAGTCGGGCGAGGTAGTCACCGTCACCGCCAAGATTACCGACACCGACGGCGTGGACAACGTTACGCTAAACTATCAGGTCGTGGAACCCGGCAGCTATATAAACAAAAAAGATTCGCAATACTATACGAATTGGACGAACGTTACGATGCTTGATGACGGGCTCAACGGCGATGCAATCGCTGGCGATGATATTTATTGCGTGCAACTTCCGGGTACTATCCAGATCCACCGCCGGCTCGTACGTTATCGTATTACGGTCACCGACAGCGGCGGATTAGGTCTTCTCGTGCCGTACATGGATGATCCGCAGCCAAATTTCGCTTACTTTATCTACGACGGAGTACCAGCATGGTATGGAGCCATCCAGCCGGGAGTAAGTCCCGTAATTCAGTACGGCACGGACGTCATGCGCAGCCTGCCCGCCTACCACCTTATCAGCAAGAAAACTGACGTCGAAAGTTGTACCTGGCGTGAAAGGTACGGGGGTAGCGATTATAAATGGAATGGCACGCTCGTTTACGATGGGAAAGTTTACGATCACATCCGCTACCGCGCCAGGGGCGGCGTCTGGCGATACGCCATGGGCAAGAATATGTGGAAATTCGACTTCAACCGCGGGCATAGCTTCCATGCACGGGACGACTACGGCCGGAAGTACGATACTACATGGGACAAGATCAATTTCTCAGCGTGCATCCAGCAGGGTGATTATCAGCATCGGGGCGAACAGGGCATGTTTGAGGCTGCCTCCTGCAAACTTTTCAATATGATGGGCTCTGAGGCATCCAAAACCAACTGGCTTCATTTCCGTATTATTGACGAGGTTGATGAATCCGGGCCAACTCAGTACGATGGCGACTTCTGGGGTCTCTATATGACCCTCGAACAAATGGACGGAAGATTCCTGAACGAGCACAATCTGCCGGACGGCAATCTCTATAAGATGGAAGGCTATTCAGGAAACTTAAACAACCAGGGACCAACACACGTCACCAACGGCTCCGATCTGAGCGCCTTCATGAGCGGATACAATAGCAGGCCTTCCGAGGCATGGTGGGATCAAAACGTCAATCTGGCAGGATATTATGGCTACAGGTGCGTGGTCGAAGGCATCCATCACGGTGACATCGGCTACGGCAAGAACTGGTTCTTCTATCTGAATCCCGAGACCAATAAGTGGTCGATGCTGCCGTGGGATGTGGACCTGACATGGGCCAACAACATGTACGGCAACGGTGAAGATGTGTTCAAGAGACAGGGCAGCATCTTCTCGGATTCGAACATTCTGATCGAATACCAGAATCGCCTCCGAGAGTTTCACGATCTCTTGTACAATGCCGATCAGTTATATCAGGTGCTTGACGATCTTGCGGATATTATCGATCCTCCGACCGGTAGTCCCACTTTCGTCGATGCGGACCAAGCCATGTGGGACTATAACCCGATTATGACCAGCAGCTATATCAATAGAAGCAAAGCCGGACAAGGGCGATTCTATCAGCGCGCCGCCACTAAAGACTTCCGGGGAATGGTGCAGATCATGAAGAACTACGCGGTTTCGAACAGCCGCGAATTCGATACATATTTCGAAGACTCCTCTATACCCAATACACCCATCGTCACCGCTACATGCCCGTCTACGTATCCGATTAACTCTCTGACGTTCGAGGTAAGTCCCTTCAGCGATCCGCAGGGCAGCGGCACATTCGACGCGATGAAATGGCGGATCGCCGAGGTCACTGAAGGCTCTCAAGTCGCGCTGCCGGATGAAGTCATCACGCTGATATCCGACGGCAGCGAATGGAAATACTTCAAAGGCACACAAGAGGCTTCCTCGCCCGATACGACTGAATGGCGGGAATTATCCTTTGACGATTCGCATTGGCAAACAGGAGCAGCGCCTATCGGCTGGGGAGAACCAACCTCTTTCCTGGGAACCACGCTGGCAGACATGCGATACGCACACACGTCCTTCTTCATTCGCAAGAAATTTACAATAGATAACCTCGCAGCGATAGATAATCTAATACTGGAAGCGATGTATGACGATGGATTCAATGTTTGGATCAATGACACGTTCGTGCTGCAAGAGAACATGCCTTCGGAAAATATATCCTATGACGATTATTCAAGCGGCGTTCACTCTTCTGAGAAAAGCTGGTTTAGCTTTGTGCTGCCGGTGCCAATATATCTTGTCGAGGGCGAAAACATAATCTCCATCCAGGTGCAAAACATGTCACGCACCAGCAGCTCCGATTGTTTCATCGATGTCCGTCTGACAGGTGAGCCGGCCGAGCCTGGCAGTATTTCTCCGACTTATCAGGTCAGAGAAGGCAAGTACGAAATCGATGCCGTCTGGGAAAGCGAAGAAATGATAGACCTCAACAGCGACATAACCATTCCCGCCAGCGAGGTTAAAGTTGGCCGGACCTACCGGGTTCGCTGCCGGATGAAGGACACCAGCGGCCGATGGAGCCATTGGTCGGCGCCGCGACAGTTTGTAACCGGCGAGCCAATCGCGGCTTATACGCTGAATAATCTGCGTATCACAGAAGTAATGTACAATCCGGCCGACCCGCCGGCTAACGATTCCACTGATAATGACGAGTTCGAGTTCATTGAACTGCAAAACATCGGAGATGAAACAATCGATTTGACGTCCGTTTCTTTCATTGACGGCATCACATTCGATTTCAACAATGGCAGCGTTATAAGTCTTGGGCCTGGAGAGTTCGTACTTGTGGTCAGGAACCAGGCTGCTTTCGAGTCTCGCTATGGCGCAGGATTGTCCGCCATAATAGCAGGCGAATATGCCGGCAAGCTTTCAAACAACGGTGAAAACGTAAGCCTGGTCGATCTCTGGAACGGAACCGTTGCAGAATTCGCTTACAATGACAGTCGAGGTTGGCCTCTACCGGCCGCCGGCGGAGGTCATTCGCTGGTGCCCCTGATTTCGGCTCTGCCGGATGAGCCTGATGGTTCGCTCAACTATGGCGGCAACTGGTGTGCAAGCACTTACATAGGCGGCTCTCCGGGCATAAACAACCCCGAGCCGGAAGCCACCGTTGTCCTTAACGAAATTATGGCGCATACCGATTATCGTGATCCGCAACTTCCGCAGCACGAATCCAACGACTGGATAGAACTATACAATACGACGCCGGCAAGTATCAATCTGAATCACTGGTATCTCAGCGACGACATCGGAGAGCCAAAAAAATGGGCCATTCCAACGGTTGAGATTGCAGGCCACTCTTACATCAGTTTCGACGAGGTGACAGGCTTCCATAATCCCGCCGGCGCCGGATTCGGCCTGAACAAGGCCGGAGAAGAGGTCATTCTCTCCTATCTTCCCGGCACATCCGAGGACCGTGTCGTGGACAGCGTCAGATTCAAGGGCCAGCTAATAGATACATCGCTGGGCCGCTACCCGGATGGCAATGCGTACTGGCTTGAGATGACACCCTCACGCGACTCAGACAATGATAATCCAGTCCTTAATGTCATGGTCGATGAGTTGATGTATCACCCTGCCAATGAGACTAACGATGAGTATATTGAGTTATACAATCCCACGTCAAGCCGGATTTATCTTGAAAATTCCGAAGGCTCCTGGCGTCTGGATGGTGCCGTCGATTACACCTTCCAAACAGGCACTTCGATTCGGAGCCACGGCAGACTAATAATTGCAGGCTTCGATCCGGCTGCAGATACCGTTCGTTTGAACGCCTTTATTGCCGTATATAATACGGGCCCTTTAACTCCAGCCGTGGATATCGTCGGTCCCTGGTCCGGCAACCTTTCCAATAACGGTGAGCGGCTTGCTTTGAAAAAACCCCAGGCTCCCGACCTGCCAGGCGATCCGGTCTGCTGGGTCATTGTCGATGAAGTGATTTATGCCGATGTATCGCCCTGGCCCGAGGCTACAGATGGAAAGGGTTATGCCCTGCAGAGGATATCTGCCGACCAATATCATTCGGGCAATGACCCTGACAACTGGGAGGCTGTTTCACCTACTCCCGGCAATAATCCATAGATTCCCAGAAGAATCACTGAAAGAAACAAATACAATTTAAGGAAGAAACAGGAAATGCTAAGAAATACGAAAATCCGCCTGACAATGCTGGCCTTAACGTGGATCACATATTTGATCGGCTCCGCCAATGCAGCAGAAATTCCGCTGGTCATCAACGAGCTGATGGCATCTAATAACACTTCGATCCAGGATCCTCAGGGCCAGTATGATGATTGGATCGAGATTCACAACTACGGACTCGATGCGATTGATATCGGCGGCATGTATCTGACGGACGATCTGTCCGATACGACCAAGTGGCGGATACCAGCTAACAATACTGCTGCCACGACCATCCCAGCAGGTGGTTATCTGTTGATATGGGCCGACAACGACACGACCGACTTCGGGCTGCACGCCAATTTCAAACTCGACGCCGGCGGCGAAGATATCGGCCTTTTCGACAGCGACGGCGTGACTCTCATCGACAGCGTTACCTTCGACGAGCAGACCGGCGACATTTCCTACGGTCGGCTCCCAGATGCTGGTGATTACTGGCAGGTCTTCGGTTTACCAAGCCCGGCAGCTCAAAACTTCGGCGCTTACTATGGTGTTGTTTCAGAGATCGAGTTCAGTCACGAGCGCGGCTTTTATGACGAGTTGTTTTTTCTAACGCTCGCCACTGAAACCGAAGACACGATTATTTACTACTCGCTCGACGGAACCGAGCCGTTCGATATTGTTAGTGGCGGGCGCTTCCCGAATGGCGAGGTCTATACCGGCCCGATTTCCATTAGCAAAACCACCTGTCTTAAAGCAATCGCAACCAAAACAGGCTGGAAACCCAGTGACATTAAGACACATACATACCTCTTTGTCGAAGATGTGATAAGGCAATCACCTACCGGCCAGGCCCCCGGCCCCGGCTGGCCGACAGGCAGCGTTAACGGCCAGACCATCAATTACGGCATGGATCCGGATATCGTCAATGATTCCCGGTACAGAAATCTTATAGATGATGCGCTGCTGGCCATACCCAGCATCTCGCTTGTGACAGATTTGGAAAATCTGTTTGACCGATCCAAAGGCATATATGTCAACGCACGTAACGACGGCATAAACTGGGAGCGGCGCACGTCTGTCGAGCTGATCCATCCTGACGGGACGCCGGGATTCGGGCTTGATGCGGGTCTGCGGATACGCGGGGCATACAGCAGAACCGGCAGTAATCCCAAACATGCCTTCCGATTGATCTTTCGCAACGAATACGGGGCGGGAAAACTCCGCTACCCGCTGTTCGGCGACGAAGGGGTGGACGAATTCGACAAGATCGATTTGCGCACCAGCCAGAACAACTCCTGGGCATTCGAGGGCGGCTCCAAGAACACGTTTATTAGGGACGTCTTCTCCCGCGACGTACAGCGCGACATGGGCCAGCCTTATACCCGCAGTCGATACTACCACCTATATATTAATGGACACTACTGGGGTCTCTACCAGACGCAGGAACGGTCCGATGCCGATTTCGCCGAGTCATACCTGGGCGGGGATCAAGAAGAATACGATGTAATCAAGAACGACTCATCGGGCTCACGCGCCCTGCACGCCACCGATGGCACGATGGATGCATATCGGCGGCTGTACAACGCTGCGGTCGCCGGCTTCTCCTCCAATGACGCATACCTTGCCATCCAGGGCCTTCGACCTGACGGGACACCAAATCCAACAGGTGAGAAACTGCTTGATCCCGAGAACCTGATGGACTATATGATCTGCACATACTACACAGGCGACCCAGATGCGCCGGTGAGCTGCTGGGCCCACTTCTCAAACAACGTGTTCGCCATTTACAATCGCGTCCGGCCCGAGGGATTCACGTGGTACCGGCACGATGCCGAGCACTCCCTGGGGGCAAACGGCGGGGTCAACGAAGGCCGGCTCCTGACCGATCCCACGGATCGTTCCATCGGTCAGCAGTGGCGTCATTTTAATCCGGCCTGGCTCCATATACGCCTGACAGCCAATCCGGAATATCTCATGCAGTTCGCCGACCGGGTGAACATGTATTTCCGGAACGGCGGTCTCTTGACAGCATCGCCGAATATCCAGCGCTGGATGGACCGGGCATACCAGATCGATCTGGCGATTATTGCCGAGTCGGCACGATGGGGCGATGCCAAAAGAAGTCAGCCGCGAACCAAAGTCGATTGGGAGGGCCAGAACAACTACATGACCAACACTTTCTTTCCCGCCCGGACACAGATCGTTATCAACCAGATGCGCTCGGTGAACATGTTCCCAAATACGGCATTGGTGTCGTTCAACCAGCATGGCGGAGAGATAATACCCGGCTTCGAATTATTTATGTCACAGAGCAACGGCACACCGGGAACGATTTATTACACGCTGGACGGCTCCGATCCTCGCTCCTCGGATATGCCACAGCCACCGGCCGCTCTGGTGCCTGAGAACGCCGACAAGCGAGCGCTCGTTCCAATCGGCGATATTAGTGACGACTGGAAAGGCGGCGGTGCTTTCGATGATTCGGCAT
>DAOVMB010000004.1 GCA_030630905.1 Sedimentisphaerales bacterium | reverse complement strand
TTGGCCTTATCGCCCGCTTTCCGGCCGAGACGCAGAAACAGATTCTAAAGGAGATCTTTCAGGGATTCGGAGTAATGGAGCCGCCAGTCAGTGTTAAAGAGCTTCAGGATTTGGTTGCTCGGATGATGCGATTATTATCGAGGGCTAAATTCGATACCGAGGCCTGCGGCAAATGCTTAAAACGAAGCGGTGTGCAGCCGGGCTTGTGGACCGACAGCAGCACAGAGAAAGTCGGCGGGGGCGATCGCTGCCTGGATCCGGCCTGCTGGGAGAAAAAAGAGATCGCCACCGAGAAGAAAAAATTCATTACGAAAGCCGAGAAGTATCCGGGTCTGGTTGCCATTACGAAAGATTACTGGGTCGATCAAAACGAAGGCCGGAGGTTTAAGAAAATCTACCGTAAGTTTTTGTACAAGGGCGAGTACGAGATGTGCAACAAAGATGTCAAGGGCGCTGTGCCGGCCCTGCTTATCAAAGGCAAGGGCAAAGGTAAGATTCATTATATCAAAATCAAAAAAGAAGCCAGTCCCGCAGCGAACAAGCCGGCTACTTTGAAACAACTGCAGGAGGAACTGGATAAAAAGCGGTGGGGCCAGGCGGTCTGGCGAATCATCGAGAAGATCAAGGCCATGAAGTTCGCTGAACTCAGCGAAAAAGATAAGCCTGTGACAGGGCTTTTCCGGATGAACCTGTTGATTGTTTCGTACGGCTGCGACTGCGCGTTTTATGGCAAAGACATGAATGACTTTTTCGAATCGGCCATAAAGTTATACAAGAATTCCACAGACATATCACCCGCCATTGACCAGGTATGCGAAAAGCTCTGGCCGGAGGTGACTGAAGTTCTCGAATTTGAGATCGACACCTGCGGTGACAAAGATTCAAAAATCGAGGGCCGGCTGCTGGCTGAGTTGTTCGGTATGGATCTGGATGCAGAGTATCAAAAAGTCTGCTCGGAAACGGAATTCGCCGAGCCGGCGGAATGGGCAAATCTCAAAGCGGACGGTACGCCAAAGCAAGTAAAAAGTAAAAAGGCAAAAGTCAAAAAGACCAAGGACAAGAAAACGAAGTCCGAAACATGCCGGGTCTGCGGATGCAAAGATACGAACGCCTGCTTAGACGATGGGACGGGCCAGCCCTGTCACTGGGTCGAGGATGACTTATGTTCGAAGTGCAAAATAATGGCATCTAAAACGAATGATTAGTGATTATTGATTAATGTCAACAAGCAAGGAAGCGACAACAAAGTCCCCGCGGAGCGGGAAGAACAAAAAACCACCGCACCTAAGGCACAAGCGGCGCATGAGAGGGAACCATCTGCGGATCCCTTCCGCCGTAGCGGTCAAGTCTCTCGGTTACGAGTGCGAGGACCTTACCGCCGCCGATGCTGCCAGCGGTCTTGACGTCACTTTAGCGGGTCTGTTTCGCTATAAGAAGTACGCCCCGCTCAAGGCCGCCTGGGAGTGGGGTCAGTTCCTGAGGAATCTCAAAGCGAAAGCCAGTGTTGTCGATACGGTCTCCGAGGCGGCGAGGGCTTTGAAATTATCTTCCGGCCAGGAGCTTCGCAATATTCTCGATACCGATCCCGAGGCCGCTAATATCTGGTATCAGAAAAGGCTGGATACGAAGATCAAGACCCGGCAGGGACTGCTCAAGGCGGTTGAGGACGGCAACCAGGCGGCGATCAAAGTGGTTGAGAATTATCTCAAAGATGAAGAATCTCAGAGGCCCGCCAGTTCCGATCTGACGAAGCTTTTGCAGAAAGAGATTGCCGATCTATTCGATGTGTCCAGGATAACGGTCAACGAATGGTCGAACAAGCATAGATTGACCCGCAATGCCGATGGTACTTACAATCTTTACGAGACTATCAAATGGTACGGCGAGTTTATTAAGAGAAAATCAACGGGCAGGATGCCAGCGGCCGATACGCTTCGCGATTTGAAGGCCGAACAAATGCAATTGAAACTTGCCCGGCAGAAAGGCGAATTGCTCGAGCGAGAGCTGGTGATAGGCGGCTTTGTCGGGCGATTCGAGCGGATAATCGCATCGTGCAAACACAAAGCCCATGAAATAGCGACAATGGCGCACGGCCAGACGGTCGATGCGATCGAAAAACTAATCGCCCATCATCACGAGGACCAGCAGAGGCAGTGGAGCGAATTGCAGGAATTTCTTGAGCTTCCCGCAGACGCGGAAAAGAAGTTGGTTGAGTGCTTGAATATTTTAACCACGAATGAACACGAATAAACAAAAAATTAAGACACAGAGAAAGGAGTGAATAAAAATGGATAATGTTTTCACAGGAACATCTTCTACGCCGGAACCTATAAAACTAAGTCTTGCAGATCTCTCCTCGATTTCAAAAAGATTCCAGTCGGAATATCAAGAAATCCTGATCAATAATTTCAAAGGGATTCCTGTGCGAGTCGATAAATCGTTGAAGGACTTTCAGTATTATATTTGCGTATCGCCGGAGTTGAAGGATCTCTTAGAAAAAAGATATGGACCCAATCAGCCACGGGAGAGCGATATCGAAAAGATTGAATGGCCCGAAAACGAGATCATCAGGGAAGATAAGGCAGAATGATCCAAATCGAAAATCGGCAATCGCGAATTCGGGTTCTTCCGATCCAGCCTGAAGAACTCGACGTCTTGCAGCCCAAAGAGCGTCCGAGCCTGCTCGAATGGCTGGAGACCAGGTACATGCTGGCCGGCGGTACGGCGGCTATCGAGGGCTATTGGTCCCGCGAGTACACACCGTACTTTGTCAAAGTGGCCGAGTGGCTCAGTGATACGACCACTCGCGAGGTATGGGTCTACGCCTGCGCCCAGTCGGGCAAGACAACTTTCGGGACCGGCTGGAAGGGCTGGGTTGTCGATTGCAATCCCGGGCCGACTATGAGTGTAATGCCTACGAAGGATGATGTCAGAAACAGAGTCGAGGCGAGAATCAGGCCGATGTTCGCGTTCAATGAGGAACTGCTGCGCCACGTTCGAGGCAATGTGAGGAACATTTATATCGGCAAGCAGACGGTGATGGATCATATGATCCTTTATTTAGCCTGGCCGACTACACCGGCGGCGACTGCCGATAAACCGATATGCAATCTCGATCTGGATGAATTCTGTAAATATCCGCCTTTTGTCGGTGAGGAGGCCGATCCGTATAGTCTTTTTCGCAAGAGGACACGATGGTTTAAGGGCCGAAGTAAGATTCACGCCGCCAGCACACCGACGTTTGAAGATAGCGCGGGCGATCAGGAGTGGCAAAAAGGTGACTGCTGTGAGTGGTGGGTCAAGTGCATCCACTGTAATAAATGGCACTGGCTCAATTGGACTATTGAGAACGTTCCGATCGATAAGAAGAAAGATGGCAGTTTCTTCGCCGCCGAATGGTACAAGTCCGGCAAGAGGTCTCGCTACGTATGCCCGAAATGCGGGGTCTGCTGGACGGAAGATGACCGGTGGAAGGCGGTGTTGAGTGGTAAGTGGGTGCCCGGCTACTGCGAGTTGGATGACAACGGCAGATTAATGGGCGAGATTAGGCCAACTACGATCCGAAGCATCCGGATCCACGCATTAATGCTCCATCCGGGGGTCGAGACGGTTGCAAACCTGACGGCCGAGTATGTCAGCGCCATTAAGGCAAGGGACATCGGCAATATTCAGCCTTATAAGGATTTTTGGAACTCGCAATTGGCTCGGACCTGGCGCGAGAAAAAGGCCGTTACCGAGATAAGTAAATTACAAAAGCATATAAGGACATATCCTGCCGGCGTTGTACCGCCGGGAGCGATGATGCTGACGGCCGGCATCGATGTCCAACTCGACCACTGCTATTTTAAGGTCAAGGGCTACGGCTACCTCAACGAGTCCTGGGGCATATTCGAGCAGCGGATCGAGACCGGCCCTACAGATCGCGTAGAGAACATGGAAAAACTTTTGCCTTTTATGCTGCGAAAGTTCCCGCTGATGGAGGATTCCGACACGATGATGCGAATTGCCCTTTCGGCGATCGATAGGCAATACAATTCCGAAACGGTCGATGCTTTCTGCGTTCGATGCGCTGGTGTCGCTCCGATTATTCCTGTAGCGGGCGACGACAAACTGCAAAGACAGCAGTGGCGGAAGGGTAAGTGTGCAGGCGGGCGATTAGACAGGTTCGATCTTAACGTCACTTCGTTCAAGGATGCGTTATTCAGGAGCTATTTCGAGCAGTCGGATCCCGGGCCGGGTTACGGCCACCTTCACGCCGGGACCGAGTATATCGTATTGGAGCATCTGACTTCCGAGACGAAAGTGATAAAGAAAAAAGGCAATCGGATTACATGGATCGGCTGGGAGCAGAAAAAGGGCAGGGCCAACCATTTTTGGGACTGCGATGTCTACGGTTTGGCGGCGGCGGAGATTGCGGGTTTGTGGGGACTGCCGAATCTGGCCGAGCAGATTGAAAAACCTAAACAGAAGACAAGGCAAAAGCCGTCCGGCTTCTGGGATGGGACGCCATCTCTAAAATGATGGTAACAAATCACTTGACGCACCAAAAGTTAAAAAGGTAATGTTATGAACTTGTGGATAACTCATTTTTTGTGCTTCGCTTTCTTGGCAGCTTTTGCCTGTGCAATTTTTGCGTTTACCCGCTCTTTTGGAACAGATGCTACCTTGCGAAGCAGTTCGGTAAATTTTCCAAATCCTTTTGGTTTTCTCATAATAAATTCCTTATTCACATTGCATAGCGACCCGGATTCTGTGGAGCATGAACCATGCAGTTCGTTGGGTGACGCCGATAGTCCGGCCCAGTTCATGGCTGCTGATTCCGTTTTTGCAATTTGCAATCGACCAGACAGCAACAAACCATTTATCCAAACCGAGTGGGCTATCTTCAAAAATAGTGCCGACTTTGCTGGAGAATTGTTTGCGGCAATCTTTGCATCTCATCAGTCGCCGAGTCTTAATCTCTCCGATTCGTTTGCCTCCACAGTACGGGCAAACAGGGTCATCACCATGCCATTTAATTTCCCGCATAAATTCTTCGCAAATACCCAAATCGGCAAAGTAACGAGCAGCTTGCAAAAGTGTTTTAGGTGTGTCCATGATTATTTTCCTTTCCTCCACTTCAGAGGTTTCGTTAGCCATGCTCTATACCCTGCCCGGTCGAACCGGCAACAATCAACAGCTTCACCAATTTGGCAGACCTCAATCATCCAATCCTCGATCATCTCGACGGTCGCATCTATTTCCCAAGTCGTATCGGGCAATCGCGAAAATTCTGTCACTTCCATGATACCTTTGTCCCCAGCCATCCAATTTTCATCCGATGTCCAGTCTTGGTATGTGATAACGGCTTCAAAAGTTGTCTCGCTGTGCTGTTTAACAGTAATTGCCAATATATGTAAGCCAGCATCGACCTGCCTTAATATTTTATCGAGGATCAAATTATCCATTATCACAATCTCCCATGCAATACGTGCCACATTTCGGGCAGGCTTTATTTTGGGGCATAGATATCTGAGGTGTAGCCTTGTGCATCTCAATTGTCCGTTCTTGGCCATCTTGCATTGTTGCAAGGATAGCAGCGTCAACCTGCCCTTGATACGCCTCAAAGTCAACACCAACCCAACAATTACCGTTGAGGCTGTAGCCTTTGGGCTTGGCCGTGTTAGCTTTGCCCCAACTCCAATTCGAGCCATCGGTCATCGAGTAACCATCCTGATTATATTGATTGCCTTTGGTGATTTTAAGTGTGCGTTTCATTTTTTATCCTTTCGATTGATTGTTATTAACTTGTTAATATCTACTTATATATTAACATATATCGGTGGTGTGTCAAGTGCAAAATCAGAGAATTTCAATAAATTTATTAATATTTTTATAAACTCATTCAGCACAAAGACTTACAAGGGTATAAATTTTGCATAAAAACAAAGAAAATAAATGTTGTTATGGTGCGTCAAGTGATTTGTTACCAAAATGATTATTGAAAGGCGGGGACATTATGGATGATATTCGTGAACTTATGTTGAAAATGCAAACAGTGTGCCCGGTCGGATGTACAACTTCAATCAGCATGAATAGTGAAGACAAGTCAACGATAATATTAAAATGGGAGATGAAAATCAAAGGTCGAAGATTTTATACCGAGAGCGCTTATCCTGATTACGATTTTGGCGAATATAATATCGAAACAATGCTCAAGAGTAAAAAACAAAGAATAAGGGCAGGAATTGAGAAATCAATGAAAGAAGATTCAGGCAAATAATCAATTGACCATTGAATGAAAGGGGAAAAAATGTCAAAAAGGCAAATTAAAAAAATTAATTTCACTGAAAATGATAAAGGGAAATTTGTTGCCAAAAAAGGCAGCAAAAAAAGAGGCGAAATTGTTTATATAACAAAGGATCATTTAATCATAGAGATAGATGGAAAGGAAGAGATTGTAAGAAGCGATGAGTTAATATTTTTCAATCCATTACAGTTAAACAATAATTATTTTTTTAGAAGTAAAGGGCCGGAAGTTGATTATCCGAATGGGGTTTTTACAGTCACTGGAATTCGTAATGATAAATTCCAGTTAAATGAAGGATCTCATTGGTTTGATATAACTGATTTTAAAAGTATTTACGAATGGCCAAATCAATTAGTCTACGGAACACATATATCTTAAATGGATGGATTTCTCGATGATCTTCCGGATTTGGGACTGCCCGAAAGGCGGCCGCGTCGAAAGCGGCCGGCTGTCAGGGACGAAGATGGTACGCTGGTGGTTTATTATGTAAAAGTTAAATGCCCGCATTGCGGATCGGATGAATGCCCCGTTTATTCAACAGAAATACCGATTCGGTATCATAAATGCCGTGTTTGCAGCTTGAGATTCAAGAGTGTCGAACAAAAATAATTTTCATGTTGTTACCAATTATTGGTAACGACCCCCTTTTAATCATTTCGTTTATAGTCGATATTTGAAGTATGAGAGCTACTAAATGTAGAGAATATCTACTTTTGGAACACAAGATATGGCACAGACATTAGCAGAGCAACTTGATGAAACTGAAACAGCAATTAGTAAAGTTTTGTCAGGTGTACAAAGTTATACAGATGAAGATGGCCATACGGTAACTTATCCCGATTTATTAGTTTTGAAGAATATACGAAGGGATCTTAAAAAGGAAATTAACCGCGGCGATAGACATAGAGTTTCAGTATCGCAATTTTAAATGTATCGACGAAGAAAAACTTTCTGGCGTAAGGCGGGCGATCGGCTCGATGGCTTAGTGGCGGCGATCTCGCCGAAGATGGCCTACAATCGCCAGAAGTATCGATACGCCTACGATGTATTGGATGGCGGCCGGCTCCGCAAGAAGCGTTCGCTTCGAAGACAGGGTGGCGATCAGGATCTGACCGAGCGGAACCTCGACAGGCTCCGGGAGATTGCGCGTGATTTATCAACTAATAATCCTTTGGTCAAAGGTATCTTTCGTAAGCTGACGACTAATATTGTCGGTACACAGACAAGAATTCAAGCCAGAACATCCGATGAAGGATGGAATAATGCCGCCGAAGCCGCCTTCAAAGAGGAAATGATAGACAAATCCTGCGATGTGACCGGCAGGTTTAACTTTCACGGCCTGCTTAATAAGAGCTATTATCGTTACGCTCAAGATGGAGATTGTTTTATTATTTTAACGGACAATGGTCCCCAGGCTGTGCAGGGTGAATTCTGCGGGACACCTTACGGCAAGACTTCCGCTGTCTTGCAGCCGAAGAATTTTGAGATCACAAACGGTGTGGCTATCAGCAAGGCCACCGGCCGGATCATCGGCTACTATATCGGCAAACCGAACAAGTGGGGATACATCAAACCGGAGAGTTACAAAAAATATTCAGTTGAAAATATAATTCATATTGTTAATTACGAACGCTTCGATCACAGCCGCGGCGAGCCAATGCTTACCAGTGCGGTACCGTATATTGATTATTTGATGGGATATTGGGAAGCGGAACTTGTTGCCGCCAAGGTCAACGCATGTTTTCCCATGACTTCTTTGACTTATGACTCCAAAAGCATGGCCGGCCCGTTAGGGAGTATCAAGACTTTTGGCGGCACTGACAAAAAAGATGATTATGATCGGCCGCTGGCCCGCATGGAGCCCGGGCAGATCTGGGAAGGCGAGCCGGGTGAAAAATTAGAAGCTCTCGGCTCCGCTCGACCGTCACAGGCATTTGATCCGTTCGTAATGCGTACGGAAGCCCTGATCGGCTCGTCTGTTTGTCTTCCTTTAATGCTTGTTTCTGGTGATTTTAGTCACGCTACGTTTATGAATTCGCGATTTGCTTACGGTGAATTCAGAAGTTTTGCAATTGACGAACAGGAATTTGTTCTTCGGCGTCCGGCAAGCGGTATGTGGTTATGGAAAATGAAGGATTTAATTGACCGCAAGGAACTTACAAAAAGGGAAGATTGGAATGCTCATCAGATTTATTTTAAGCGATGGCCTTACGTCGATCCAAGCCGTGAAAGATTGGCGGATAAGATTGCTTTAGAGTCTGCCGATACGAATCATACCATTATTGCCGCCAGAGAAGGAATCGATTGGAAAGAGGATATTTGGGATCAGCGTGTCAAAGAGGAAGAAATGATTAAAAAAAGCGGTATTGTTCTGTCGCCGAAACAGGCGGCCGGAACGAATGCAAAATGAAAGGGCTGTATAATGCCTAAAATGCCTCAACAATCGAATAGTGAGCCGCAGGCGCCGGTAGGGGCCTGCCTTTTCAATAGCTTGCTGTCTTTCGCCGAAGCGGACAAAAAGCCCGGGTTTTCCATTGTCGGTTATTCGGGCGAAATTATCAAAGATCACTGGTATTGGGGAGATGTAGCTTTCGATCTCGATGGCCTGAAATTCGCCAAGGCGAGAACGCCCGTACTTGAGGAGCATTTTACTTCCAGTCGTATAGGATTTGCCACCAAGCAGGAGATTACCGACAAAGTGACATTCGACGGACGGTTCTTGGAGAACGACAAGGCGGTCTCGATGGCCAGGGACCTTAAATCAGGCTTTCCGATGGAGGCTTCTCTTTATGTACCGCCTTCGGTGGTCGAGCGTGTCGAAAAAGGGGCCAACGTCAAGGTCAACGGCAAAACGCTCAGCGGCCCGGGCGCCGTTTTTCGCAAGGCGACAATCAAAGAGGTATCGATGTGCGTTTTCGGTGCAGACAGTAATACGCAGTCCGTGGCGTATGCTGATAATGATAAAACCCAAATCAAATTCAATCTCATTAAGGAGAAATCGATCATGGAAGAAAAAACTTTAACAATCGAAACCTTCGCCGAAGAGTATCCGGAGATCCGGTCGGCGGTTTTTGCAGAGGGCAAGGCCGAAGGAATCGCCGAAGCGAAAAAGCAAACAGCCGAGCAGTTCACCGAGCTGCAAAAGATATGCGGATCCGACAACGAGCTGCTCGTGCAGTGCCTGGCCGAGGGCAAGAGTCCGGCGGAGGCCTCGGCGATGAAAATGGCCAAGCTCGAATCGACCAACAAGGAGCTGACGGAAAAGCTGGAAAAGGCATCCGAGCAAAAAGTCGATCCAGCTGTCGATGAATTCCGCGATCAGGCCCCGGCGCCGGGAAGCAACGAGAAGTTCGATGAGGCTAAGGCAACGGACCAGCAGCTCAAGGACCACTACGCCGCCAATCAAGACCTGCAGGATGAGTTCCACGGCGTCGAGGCTTATCTGGCCTACGTACAGAAAGAAGTCCGGGAAGGAGGCCAATCGTGATCAAAAAAAATAACAGCCAAAAATCGGCAGAAAAACAGGTAGAGACATCCGAGCAGCAAGAGAAAGTCGCCGACGAAGTCATAACACCCGAACAGATGACCGCCGCCGAAGAACAGATGCGAGAACAAATACGGGACGAGATTCAGACGGCCGATCAGTTGAAGGCAGCGTATCCCGAACTGGCTCAGCAGATCATCGATGAGCGAACGGCGCAGCTCGAAGATTTCTTTAGCAATCGAACGGCTGCGCAGATCAAGGAGCATTTCCCACCGCTCTATGCGAGGCTCGTCGATGCTCAGAAAGGTACTGTACCCGATCTGAAGGTGCCCGGTTTTGTGCTGACTTTAACCGATCCGTTCGCTGCCGGCACGCTTCGGACGTTCGCTTTTCTGAGCGGACAGTCCGGACTGCAACTGCCTTTTATGCTGCCGTTCAAGAAAAAGCACAGCGCGGCGGCGATCAAGGGCTATATCATCAGGGCCGAGGGCGGCGGAGATTACGAAAGGGCCAAGGCTGCCAGGGGTGCACTGAAAAAGTGCAAATAGTATGGAATCGTTTCGAATCCATTTAATCTGCAAATAAAAATAATTATGTTACGGAGATAAATCATGGCACTAACAGCAGACACACCGCTGACGCAGGTCCTGGGGACCCATACCGAAGGATCGGCCTATCAGGCGGTGAAGATTTACGAAGGCGCGATGTTAGGCGATGTCAGCGGTTACGTCAGGCCGCTTGTCGCCGGCGATATGTTTCGCGGGCACTCGCTGGAGTACATAAACAATGCCGGCGGCAGCTCGGGCGACAGGACGGTCGAGCATCTTACCGGCAGATACCGCCTGAAGGTCACTATATCGGGCGTGGCGATTACCGATTTCAACGGCCCGGTCTTCGCAAGTGCCGATGGCACCTACACATTAGCCTCAGCCAATAATACTCTGGTCGGCCGGGTTGTGCGTTACGTTACGACCAATACGGCCGTTGTCGAATTCCAGACGGCCGATCCGGGCGATATCGTTTACACGCAAACCGTTTCGCTCACCGCCGCGGAGATAAAGGCACTGGCGACCACGCAAAAGACGTTGGTTGGAGCGCCCGGGGCCGATAAGTATATCGAGGTCTTGGGACTGACCTTTGTTCTCGATTACGGTTCGGAAGTATTGGCCGAGCCTTCGGCGCCGGACGATCTGGAGGTTGCTTACAATACCGCCGGCGGAACATCGATCGCCGATTTGATAGGCGACTGGGTGATCCAGAGTGCAGACAGCGTTGCATCACCGGTGGTAAAGGACCTCGGAGTTGTCGCCGCGACAACGATAGTCAACAAGGCGGTAGTGCTCGACAACAACGGGGCCGATTATACCGGCAACGCCTCGAACGATACGGTCATATACGTGACGGCGACGTACAAGATTCATAAGGCCTATCTGGCGTAACAAATTTGACAAGTGAATAACGGGTTTGCTTTTCGCCCGGCCAGGCGAAGAGCGACGTAAGAATAATTAAGCGGTCGTGTGGGACCACACTCTCACACGACCGCTTTTTTATTGCCCGCATTTTTTGATTAACCAGGTTTTGTTTAGGAGAAAAACAAATGCCAAGATACATAACGGAAAAAGGGATCCGCGGCCAGTATTATTCACGCCTGCAGCAGTACGAGGGCACAAGCTGGATCGACCGGATCAGTATCCAGTTCCCATCCGATGAGGAGATCGAGGACTACGCATGGCTGGGCACACCACCCGGGTTCAGCGAACACAAGGGCGAGAGGCAAGTCGAGGATCTCAGAGAGTATTTCTACCAGATCCGAAATAAAGAATACGATGCCGGCTTGAAGATCAAGCGCAAGCTCATCGAGCGCAACAAGACCACCCAGGTCGATGCCTTGATTGACGATTTCGCCGTCCGCACCGGCGCCCACTGGACCGAGCTATTGAGCACGCTGCTCCTGGCAGGAACCGGCTCGACGCTCGGCAACTGCTACGATGGCCAGTATTTCTTCGATTCTGATCACGTTTCCGGCGCAAGCGGTACGCAGAAGAACCTGTTGACCAATTCCGAAGTGGCGGCTCTGGATGTCACAACTGCCGCAGCCCCGACACCCGTCGAGGCGGCCAAGGCCATTCTCGGCGTCATCGGCTACATGATGAGCTATAAGGACGATCACGGCAAACCGATGAACGCATCGGCAAAAGAGTTCCTGGTGATGACATCGCCGGTCCTCTGGCAGTTCCTGGCGCCCGGGGCATACAATCGCTTAGTCTCCAGCGGCGAAAGCAATCCTCTCGTGGCGGTCCAGGAGACGGATGGTTTTCGGATCGGAATCGTTGCCAACCCGCTGCTCACTTATACGACACAGTTCCTAACGTTCCGGATCGATGCTCCTCTAAGGCCCTTGATCCGGCAGAACGAAGTCGAGGTCGATTTGCAGATCATAGGCGACGGCTCGGAAAACTGGAAGCTCAATCACGAGATGCTGATTATGGCTTATGCCAGGCGGGCCGTTGGCTTCGGGAGATGGCAGTACGCTTCTCATTCGACGCTGAGTTAAGTTAAGTTATGACTTAATGATTATGTAAAGGATAACCGCAGGCGTTCGGTTGGCCGCAACGCCTGCGGTTTTGAAAAATGGCCGATTCTATCGAGATTATTAACCAGATCAAGGCCGATGCGGATGCCTTGAGAGGACAGATAAAGGCGGTGGAGAAATCTGCATCGGACTTAAACCGAAAGATGCTGAATCTGCCGGGCGGCAGGGGCTGCACCGCCGGGCAGTCGAAGGCCATCACCGAGGCGATGGACGGCCTGGCCTTCTGGCGCCGAACACATTTGAATCTGTTAGCAAAGGCCTTCGGCGATAAGGACTGGATAAGTTGATTCATATTTTCTCGATGCGGTGTCCGATGAAGGTGTAACAAATCTTGAAGCAAGAGAGGTGTAATTATGTTAGCTGAATTTTGGCGTTTGAGAATGATAAACGAGACAGGTCAGATTATGACCTACAATGATGGTGCACGAGTAGCTATTCGTTCTGTGGCCTGGAAGGTTGGAGCCAACGGTGTTATTACTCATAGTGCTGTTATTACAGAAAACTTAGGTTTTACTACAGATGGCACGATAGCAGACGATGGTGAGGTCGAAGGAACTGTTGTCGATAACTCATCCGACAAATATTACGGAGTCAACGGCACATTTCAGATAACTCACGACTTAGATGCTGCGGTTGGCGTCTGTCGATTGTATCTGGAGTTTTCTGATAACGATGGTAACTGGCCAAGCGATTCCGATGATTTTGCAATCGAAGATTTGTATCAAATAGCCGTTTTGGTTATTGACAATTCCGGTGTTGATAAGAGCAGGGCTGTTAATTTTGCATTTGAATAATAATGAAGATATTCGGACAAAAACCTTTAATTGGAACACCGCTCAATAAGAGGCATCCCTTAGCCAAAGGTCTCGTCGGCTGCTGGCTTATGAATGAAGGCGCTGGGACGCAAGTTGTTGATTTGAGCGGCCACAATCATACAGGGATATTGCAGACCGGAACTTCTTGGTTTCCCGGTAAATTAGGAACCTCCATAGACTTTAATGGTTCGACAGGATTTATTGAGATAGCAGACCACGATGATTTCACACCTGCTTTGATGCCGTTCAGTATCTCTGCGTGGGTTTATATGAACGATGCTACTTTGTTTCCAATAGTTACTAAAGGCAAATATAATGTCAATGGAGAGTGGACTTTATGGTCTCATTCTGATGATGTACTTCGTTTTAGAGTTTATGATGAGAGTGTGGCCAATTGCTTAATTGGGAAGACTGCAGGTAAAGTAGATATTTATGAGGATCAATGGCTTAATATTGTTGCAACCTATGACGGTGGCACTCTAAGTTCAGGTATAAATATCTATCTTAATGGTGTGCTAATTGGTAGTGACTATGAAAATAATCCCGGCTCTTTCGTTGCCATAGAAAATCTAACTGGTCCAGTATGGATAGGAAGATATGATACAAATTACGCCAACGGTCTCATTGACAACATGGTGATGTGGAGAAAAGAACTCTCCCCCTTCGAAATCCGGCAATCTTTCATTAGTCCGTTTTGCATGTTCGAGCGTAAGCTGATTAGTTTGTATGCCGGGGCGATGGGAGAAGCGGGGTGGTCAACAACGATTACCGAAGACATTGGGGTGACTATTGGATAATGGTTTTTGAGTGTCAAAAATGTGGTCAATGCTGTCATCAGTTTTCAATAACTCTGACTCTGGAGGATATGAACAGGGAGCCGAGATTATGGCAAGTTGCTATTCCGATTCAGCAGGTCGGCAATCCGAAAACGAGGGCGTACATGGCTGAAAAGAAACATACCTGGGTCATCGGAAAATCACATAGTGGATCGGCGTGTCCTTTTCTTGCTCCGAATAATGATTGCATGATTTACGAAACAAGACCGCAGATTTGCAGAGATTATCCGCAAGGTGCTAAGTGTATTAGGGAGATGCAATAAACTATGGCTTTAGTTTTCCATGATGGTTTTGAAACGGGTGGGGCAGATGCTTGGAGTAACGTTACTGGTACGCCTACATTTATTGCTGGTGCTGCTCATACCGGCGGTTATGGGATGCGGTGTAATACTTCTTCCGCAATAGCTTACGTGTCATATCATACTGTTGATAATAGTGATATTAATTGTGGAGTTGGGTTTTATTTGCGAATAGCGAGTGCTCCAAGTGTTGATTGTGATATTCTTGGTGAAGCCGGAATTATAGATGATTTACACTTGAAACTGACAGATGATAGGCATATTGAAGTATGGTACGATGGAACGCTTAGGGATACATCAAATTCACAATTAAGCACAGAACAATGGTATCGCATAGCTGTTTCGATGCCAAATTCGGGAAACAGAAAACTTTGGATAGATGGAACGGAAGAATGTTCATGGTCAACAGGTTCAACTTATATAAGATTTCATTTAGGAGTTTTGACTTCTTGTAATGCAGATTTGTATTTCGATGATATATGGTTTGATTCTGCCCATAGTATTGCTACCGATAATGGCGACATCCGAACCTTAGCCGCCCGTCCTATTGGGGAGGGAACTGACCAGGATACTGCAACTGCGAAAGCCGATGGATGGGTTGATAATACCGAGTCCGCTGTTGCTGTTTTTGGTGAGTTAGACAGCGATCCACCTGTTATAACCAGTTATAACTTATTCGATGGTGGGGGAACCGCTCGATATTCAGTGACGATGGATGAGTGCGGTTCCGGTAATCTTGCTGGTATTGGTGGCTCTGATACAATCGAAGCCGTCAACTTCTTATGGTATTATAAAACTGAAGGTGGTGGTACTAACGATTATGGCTCAAAGATTATTGTCTCAGACGGCACTTTAACAAACGATAACATAGATGACCCTAAAGACCCGACATGGTTACAAGATTATCATGCCGATACTCCTTCCGGTGCAAACGCATGGACGCAGGCTTATGTAAATTCCATTGAAATGGGCATGGCTGGTATTACTCCAGGCAGTAAGGGCATCTGGTTCTACGAAGCCTATGCGATGGTGGCTTTTAAGGTGGCTTCCGGCGGTCAAAACATTACCAGAACGGTCAACGACTCACTTGGAATAACCGACACAAGAGCTTTGGTTAGAGAAGTTCTGAGAACTTTTGATGAGTCGATGGGCGTCACAGACGTAGACAGCAGGGCCTGGGACGCTATTCGGACCGAGGCCGAGTCTTTGGGAATTACCGATTCTGTCACGGGCATAAAAGGCATCATACGAAGCGTGGCGGATTCGCTGGGTATTACCGATACTTTTTCAAAAGAAGAGACCAAAATCGTTTC
The DNA here is from genome assembly GCA_030630905.1 of Sedimentisphaerales bacterium. Taxonomy (GTDB): domain Bacteria; phylum Planctomycetota; class Phycisphaerae; order Sedimentisphaerales; family Anaerobacaceae; genus JAFGPJ01. The sequence goes on along the minus strand of DAOVMB010000004.1, from coordinate 2,848 downwards.
GGACTCACTTGGAATAACCGATGCCGTTTCCCGTATCTGTTTGGTTTTGAGGACAATTACAGAAACCCTTGGAATAACGGACACACCTTCTCGCGTATGGACGGCTGTTCGTGAAGTAGCGGATAATATCGGCTTGACAGATACCGGGATGGTGTGGTCAAGAGGCATCGCGGTAGGAGAATCGCTCGGCATTAGCGATGATACCGTTCGCACTTCCATTATTCTGAGAACCTTTGCCGAGTCGCTTGGGCTTACCGATGAAGCTGTTCGCGTTTGTATAGCGATACGATCTTTTGCTGAAAGTTTAGGCCTCACCGATTCCAGAGAAGTACTCTTCGGACTTTTGAAATTTATAGATGATGACATAGGTCTTACCGATACATTTACTAAAGTCCACATTGCGTTGAGAACTCTTTCAGAAACCGTTGGTTTGACGGACGCTATTACAAGAGTTTTCAACATCAACAGAATAATCAGCGACTCGGAAGGAATCACGGATGGGCAGGCTTTACAGAGACTTGTAACCGTAACGGATTCATTAGGCGTCACTGACGATGTTGTTAAGGTGATCGACTACCTGAGAACGCAGGAAGAGACAATCGGCCTGGTCGATTCGATGGCTCGCATATTGGTGATATCAAGGACAATAAGCGATGACATGGATATATCGGATGAAATGTCCGAGCAGCTTGGCTCGTTAATAAAAGCTGCGTGGGCGTTTATAATAATAAAACAAACTCAAAATTAAGGAGAATTGAAATGTTCAAAGACAAAACGGTTTTAAGAGGTGAGGTAATAGCTGAAGTTCACGGTCCCGATGGGAAGCTGAAACAACGGTTAGTGACTCACAATCTCGTTACCGACCAGGGAGATGACCTTGCCAAGTCGGCTATCTATACCGCTGCTTACACAGCGTGGGGCATGAAACTCGGTACGGCAACAACGGCGGCAGCAAAGAACGGCGCTGGCAGTTTCGTAGCTGCAGGTGACTATATTTCCGGTTCGGCACAGGCACTCGATGACTCGACACCGAAAGAAGGGGCATCTGCAAACATCTGTCAATTTAGGAATCAATGGGCGGCGGGTGAGGCTACAAACAACAACATAAATCGAGTTGGGATAACCGACAATACTACCGATGCCGGTGAAGCCGATGCAACTCATACTTATTCTATGGCTGTATTTGCTGCATCGATTGATAAAGGAGCCGCCGATACTTTGACGGTGACATGGAATGTAACTTACCTCGGAGCATAAAATGTTATGCAGATAGTCTATACATCACAGACAAATGTAATCGCCCTGCCGATCGTGGCCAAGGCCTCGGGCAATCCTATTACTGCCGGGACGGTAAATTTCTATATGCGGGCGTTGACCGGAACCAATGCCGGCAAGTGGTATCGCGGCTCGGACCAGAGCTGGCAAGCAGCCGAATCGATAGCCGGGGCGGCGACCCACGCCGCCGATGGCCACTGGGAGCTGTCGTTAGCATTGGCTGTATGGACCAAGGATGTCGCTTATCTTGCTTACGCAAAGGAATCCGGTAATCTGCATATCCCGGTCGAAAAGGACATTATCTGCTGGTCGGAGCTGACTAAAAAGATGGTGGCCTGGGACTTCGGGAAATGGCGGGACAAAAACGGCTCCGAGGAAACGATAGAAATATTAGATCCGGATGATGGCTCGACGGTAGTTGCAGAGATCGTGCCGGACAGAGACAGTCCATACAAACAGGTGAGTTTCCCGTAAAGGAAATCGAAATGGGATTTTACGGCAACAACATAATAGCTTTAGTAACGGGCGGGACGCTCGCATACATCGATGAGCCGGCCTCGGTGGATGGCGCCGAGACGCCGTTCGAGGATGTGACGGTATCCGGACGGGCATTTCTGTTGGAGCAATTAGCGGAGGACGGTGTTTACCGGCCGGGCGTGCTGAACAGGGCGATCAAGGCCATACCGAAGTACGAGACCGATGATGCAACGATCGATCCGATTGCCAGGCACCGCAGCCCGAAACTTCAAGTAAAGGTCCCGAACGATCCGGCAAATGGAATTACGCCGGCCGAGTTCGAGCAGGGCCAGGTTATTTCAATCCCGCCCCGCAAGGGAGCTGCGGCCCGGGCGTTTACCTTGGCGAAGATAGTAAAGCAGACAGCGGCTTTCGTGACATTCGAGGTACACTGAGAATACAGGATACAGAAGTCAGAACAAAGAGAATGTAATACGCAATACGCATAACGCATAACGAATTATGGCAGAGCCTTTCATACAAATTAAGATCGATGAAGCGAGCCTGAAAGAGGCCCAGCGGATCCTGCGCACGGCGCCGCGGGCATTTCCCCGCGTAATGCGCCGGGCGATCAATCGAACGGTCGATATGGCCGCCACAGATTTGAAGCGCCGGACCGCAGATCAAATCAATCTGCCCAAAGGCGAAGTATCCAAGGGCATTGGCAAGCGCAAGGCAAGCTACGCCAATCTTTCCGGCGCCGTATATGCGAAATCGCACCGTCCGGCCCTGACGAAATTCAAAGGAACCAGGCAGCTCAAACGAGGTGTCAAATACCGCATCGGCGCCGAAGGTTTCAAAATGATCCTTCATGGCTTTATAGCGACAATGACAAGCGGTCATCGGGGAGTCTTCCTGCGAAAGGATATAGCAAGACTTCCAATTAAGGAATTGAAAGGCCCTTCGATCTGGAAGGTGATTAGCAATACGCCCGGGTTGCTGACCGCGGCAAATCAGAAGGCGGCAAAGAACTTAAGTAAGCAGGTCAACGATTATATCGGCCTGGAAATGCGAAAATGGGCAAAAAGGTAAATATGCGACATACGACATACGATAT
>DAOVMB010000340.1 GCA_030630905.1 Sedimentisphaerales bacterium | reverse complement strand
TAATTAATTCAAATTTCTTCTGATCGCGGCAGCGGCGGAAATTGTCTTCTCCACATTATTGCTCGCAACCGTTATGGAAATCTGAACGCTTTTGACTATTATCGCCGTATCCTCGATCACCCAATGCTTTGTGCAAGTCATCGCAGTAACGTTATCGCAAAGGACGTAATCGCTGTCGCCTAAATCATCATTCGTAATCAGATATAGCTTATTATCGCCGCTGTTGTATCGATATGTTATGTTCTCTCCAGCAGCGGTAAGCATGCTGCATTCATTGTTCGGCGCGTCATGGACGACCGCTTCTGCAGTTCGAAGCTGGCTTGTCATACGAAACAGGGCCTGCCGGGCGCTGTTGACTACTTTGAAGATGTCTTCGTTTTGCTGGTAGTTTACAGCCGAAGCGTTGAAGGCGACGGCTACAGCAACGAGCAGCATAGCGGATATCGCCAGAGCAATCAGCAATTCTGCAACGGTAAAGCCGGCCTTGGCATTTGCGATTTTCGATTTTCGATTTTCGATTTTAGCCTCCTCCGACGTCAGACAAATTAATAAATAATAAACATGTCCTGAGCGAAGTCGAATGGATCATAAATAGTAAATTTTTTAGTATCGGGCCCGAAGCCAGCTCGCCGAGCTGATTTTCCTCGAATTCAAATACACACTGACTGTTACTCGAACAAAACTGCTGCCATGGTCACCGACAATCTGCTCAAAATCCGAAGCATCGACATTTTCAACCGTAACCAGTTGATGAAACGCAGTGAAATTGCTCAGAACGATTCTATCGACATCAATCGGAGGTGAAAAGGTCGCGCCATCGAAATCATCCAAATCGTCGTAGCCGACCAATGTTTCTCCGGTTTCCGGGCCGAATGTGGAAACCCCGCTTTGCGGATCAATGACCGGCAGCAACGTGGTAAGCTCTCTTATTTGTCCAATAAGAAACTCGGCAGTTGACAAGTCAGTTCCGGCACCATTTGCTTTCGTGAATGCACCATTAGCCGCCACCAGAGAGGCAATTGCAAGACCAACCAACAGCACTGCAATTAACACCTCGATAAGTGAAAAGCCGCTTTTGTATTTCGTATTTCGCATCTCGCTGGTCCTTAATCGTAACACGTGCCCCGAGCCGGTGCCGGAGCAACAAATTCATTTGCCCATCACAATACTGGACATTCTGAAGATCGGCAGAATAATACTCATCGCAATAAAGCCAACCAAAGCACCCATGATTACAATCATGATCGGCTCGATCATCGACGTGACTGCTTTGATCGTCGTTCTGAGTTCTCTCGCGTAGAAACTGGCAATATCTCTCAGTACGTCGCTCATCGTCCCTGAATCTTCGCCGCTTCTTAACATTTGCACGACATTACTCGGCATAAGATTATACTGGGCCAGGCTGGAAGCAATTTTATTACCCTGACGAACCTCCTCAAAGACGCCAAGCCACATTTTCTTATGAAGAACGTTTCCCGCAATTTGGGCTGTTATCGAAATCGTATTCAAGATCGGCACACCGGCTTTTGTAAGCACGCTCATCGTGTGCATACTCCTTGTGATATAAAGATTTTGGCAGAGCGATTTGATCAGAGGCAGGGACAATTTTGTCTTGTCCCACCAGAGCCGGCCGTCTTTAGTACCGACAAAATACCAAAACGCCCAGAAGCCGGCGCCAATCGCCGGAAAAATCAAGAACCAGTAACCGCGCAGAATTGCACTGCTGGCCATTAAAACTTTGGTTGGAGTCGGCAGCAGATGCTCCTTGCCCGCAAAGATCGCAGTGAACCTCGGCAGAACAAAACACAGCAGAAATACGGTCACAACTACCGCCATGACAGCTATGATGACCGGATAGACCATTGCCCCTTTGATCTGCGAGCGAGTTTCTGCTTCGGAATCCAGATACTCCGCCAGTTTTTGGAGCATTCCACTGAGCGAGCCGCTAATCTCTGCCGCAGCCACCATGTTGATATAGAGATCGCTGAATGTCTGAGGGTGCTCGGCAAGCGCCTGGGAGAAACTTTGTCCGGCCTCGATTCGATTTTTTAAATCGAAAATGACCGCCTTGAATTTCCTGTTTTCGTTTTGTTCGGCTATCGATTCGAGCGAATCCTGAAGGCTGATCCCCGCACGGACCATAACCGCAAGCTGATTTGTAAAATTCAGGATATCCTTTCTGCTCGGCCCTAAATCCACTCTGAACTGGCTGACTTGTTGCCAGGCGCTTTTTTGTTTCTTCCTGTAGGAATAGCTTGGTTTAGGTGCAGATTCCCGAGGTCTTTTGCTCTGCTCCCACGGAGCTTGGTCATTTTGCCGATTTTCTGCAACTGCCGTTGCACCCTGGTTATTTTGTAACGATTCTTCAGGCATATTTACATGCTCCATCTTTCTGCATTGACTGCCCCGACCCTGTCCTGTCCCAATCTCTTTATGGTGACAAGTTTCGCACCTGCGAATGCAGCGGCTGGTTATTGCTGCAGAACGGCAGCCTCTTCAGTCTCTTGAGGTGGCTGAACAACTTCAAACTCACCAACCGGTACGAGCGTCTTCTCCATTTTTGCAGGATTGCTCGAGCGCATTATTGCTTCATCCCTGTCTATGTAACCCTTGAAGTACATATCGGTTATGCTGTTATCAAGATTCTGCATTCCCAGTCTGCGGGAGGTCTCTATGATATTCGGAATCTCATAGATTCTGTTCTCACGAATGCAGTTTCTCACCGCGGAGGTACACAGCAATATTTCCGTACAGGGAACCATTCCCGGCTCATCGATCCGTTTGAACAGCGTCTGCGAGAGCACCGCCTGCAACGTATTGGCCAGCATTGTTCGAATCTGATTTTGCTGGGCCGCCGGATAGATATCGATAATACGTTCGACCGTCTGCGAAGCGTTGATTGTGTGCAGCGTACTGAAGACAAGGTGTCCGGTTTCAGCAGCAGTTACTGTCGATCCGGTGGTCTCCAGATCTCTCATCTCACCTACCATTATAATGTCGGGGTCCTGCCGCAGCGCGTGTTTAAGCCCTGACGCAAATTCAGTACAGTCTGAGCCGATTTCCCGCTGTTCTACCATACTGTTTTTATTTTCTATCATATACTCAATAGGGTCTTCCAGCGTAATTATGCGTTTTCGATACTTGTTATTTATCAAGTCCACCATCGCCGCCAGTGACGTACTTTTCCCGGAACCAGTGTGGCCGGTTACGAGCACAAGACCTCTTGGCAAATCGGTCAACTCTTTGACTATCGGCGGCAGGTGCAAGTCATCCAAGGCGGGAATTTGATTTGGAATCACTCTGAATGAAATTGCAATTGTATCTCGCTGATAGTGAGCGTTAACTCGGAATCGATGACCGTCATCGAGGGTTGTCGAAAAATCAAGGTCTCTTTTTTCTTCAAACTTTTTGAATCTGTTTGGCCCAATCATAGAAAGGACCATTTCTTTGGCATCCTCGGTGCTGATGGCGGGGAAATCCAGTTCGGTTAATTCGGTATTCCTTCGCAATATTGGCGGCATCCCAACGTTAATATGCAAGTCGCTTGCTCCGTGGTCTATCACGTTTTCTAATATCGTTTTTATGTTTACCATTTCACCTTCCCTCAAAGAGTTTAGACGATATTGTTAGTACAAAATACAATCTCAATCAGACAAGTTAAGCATGATCTCCACTGCCTCTGATTGGGTACCCGAAGGCCCATTATTGCGATCTGGATTCCATTCGAGCTTAACGAAACTATCACCAATTTGGCGAACCTTGAAATCTCTTATATAATCTCCCTCATAGAGAATTTTATCGCCGATCATGCAGCAATCACCCTGGTCTGATTGCATAATACTCAAAAGTCGCATTTCCTTTGCCTTTTGTCTTATCTGCCTTTGCTTGACCATTTCAGTGTCAATTTCGGGAACTTTAATCTCAATGCGGGCTTCTTCTTTCACATTGGCAGAAAACAGCTCAAGCTTAAAAGGATTTTTAACCAGCTCACCTACCTTGACCTGGAGCACATCGGAAAACTCATAGAATTTCCTGACTATTTCATCCATGCTGTTGAACATTTCCGACTTAACGCCGGTTAGTCGGGAAATGGCCGCCTCAAGCTGGGTCTCTTCAG
>DAOVMB010000423.1 GCA_030630905.1 Sedimentisphaerales bacterium | reverse complement strand
TTAGAACGAGGTGTTGAACCGTAATGGAAAAGTCTTGTGAAGATATCGAACAGATGCTCGTCGATTACGCCGACGGGCAGTTGTCGCCGAGTGATTCGAGCGAAGTGGCTAAGCATTTAGCCAGGTGCGAACACTGCCGGAGATTGCTCGCCGGGTTGCAAAAATCGCTTGAGCTTGCCGGCGTCATCTGGGCCGACGGTCTGGCGGAAATAGACAACATTCGTATTCCAGCCACCCGCAAAACCAGAAGAATCCGCTGGACCCGATATGCCGCCATTGCAGCGAGCATTTTACTCGTGGTAACGGCTTCCGTTGTGTGGCGTACGCTCGTAAGACCAGAAGAGACTGAGATAACATTTGCCGAGATTGAACGTAAGATAACCGAATCGGCCAGCGCCGCCCGATTATTAGCTGCTATGGAACTCTTAGCCGAGTATCCTGATGCGCAGGCAATTGTAAATCAACAATATCGCTACATCGTCGAGATATATCCGGAAACGACTGCGGCGAACGAAGCAAAGTTGCGAATGCAATAACTTAGGAAAGGAGAGTCATAAAATGATTAGCTTAAGAAAATGCCAATTTTCAGTCAGACTGGTTGTGGTGTTAGCCTGTGTTACGGCCCTGAGCCAAGAACCGAATGAAACCAAAACAGGACTACAGTTTGAAATAGGTCGCGAGGAACAAGAATGGATCGCTGACCTTGACGAACTCCAAATGGACGAAATGTACGAAAAGATAAAGGTTGAAAAAAGCGTCATCAGACCAACCCACGTGGCGGTCATGCATATCGAGCACGTGAGGGTACCGGTTATCCACTGGCCTGAAATCTCGAACAGCCCAATCGGCCGAACAATGTCTGAACGGCAGCGCGAGTTCATTGACGAAGCAAACGGACGAATTCGTAACCTCCAAAGGATAGAAGACGGTTTTGAATTCCGCTGGTATGCAGTCAGCGAAAACGACGCGAAGAAGATGGCACAAGCCTTCTTGGAAGTCTGGACGCACAAAGTAAATCCAAAGCTGCAGCCGGTGTTGAATCAGCGGACCGAACTTGAACAGAAAATATCTCAAGCGAAAAAGGAGCTTCCTGAAAAGGAAGCTGAGTCACGTGCTATCAACGCCAAATACGAAGAAATTAAAAAGATTACTCACGATCTTTCTCTCCACTCTGATGCGGCTAAGGAGTCTAAAGAGACCATATTGGAGATGAACAAAAAACTAGATGCTATTAACATCGAGATAAAGGGAATTGAGGCCAAGCTATCAGCGATTGAACAGTATAAGTCAAAGAAGAACGTAAGCATTGAGGGGCTAAGCAAGCTTGAGCAGATTCTGTGTGAGCAGGCTATTGAATTAGCAGGTGCCTTGGCAAGACAAGAGGCTGTGATTCAAATCCGAACGCGAGAGGAGGACTTCTATAGTTTACATAGGAAATGGTCTCGCCTTAATAGCGAAGTGAGTGGATTAAGAAGGAATATAGCCAGCTTTGAAAGAAATCTGAAACGTGTTAAAGAAATACTAGCCAATCCTGAGCCGGACATGCGGCTACCGATGGTCTTGCAGGACAGGGCAACGATTTATCCAGTGGCGACGAAATAATCAATAGTGCAATCAGTTCATAGCCTATCGACAAGGAAAAATGAACAAGGTACAATTAACTGGATGCTCGACCCTTCGTTTGTTCGTGTCAATTATCGAGCATCCAATATCAAGGATCGAGAATGATTGTCGGTGTTATGACAGCACATTTATCTTTGCAGGGGGTGATGTCCCTCAAGGGAAAGAGGAGCATCGTCAAGAGTGTCATCGGGCGGCTCAAGAGCAGATTCAACATCTCGATCTCTGAGGTCGATCATCAGGACAGCAAAACCATCGCGGTTGTCGGGATAGCAATCGCCAGCAACGACGCTCAGTTCATAGACCGTCAGTTTGACGCCATCATCGGTTTTATGCGGAACGACGGCCGGTTCTTTCTCGGACAAGTCGAACGCGAAACCTTCTAAGCGATTTCCGATTTTCAATTTTCAATTTAACAAATCGGCAACCGGCAATCGGAAATCTGCAATGACTTATAGGATCGTATCGACGATAAATCTTGCGCCGAGAAAGATGTCGAGTGCCATTGTTGCGTAGAGCAGAATCTGCCGAACCGGGTGAATTCGCAGCTTGGCACGCGCGATAAGAAAAAGCATCGCCACTGCGATCGCTCCGAGAATATACATCTTTGCCGTCTCGGTCAGCAGCCGGGCGTATCCGTCGGCGAGTCCGGCTACGATCTGAAAATACTTCGTTGCGAAAAGCAGTGTGACGATAGCAAGGACGCCCAACAGGATTGCAATTAACAGAACCGGCCTTCTATCGGCCGGGCCGGCACTGATTAGTCCCTGCATCCCGGCCCCGATAAGAACCGAGCAGCACAGCGTGCTGATTGCGAGGAAGATAATCGGGCCGATCTCCATAAACGAATCGCAAAAGGCCAATATCGTAGCGACGGCAAAGATGACAACGATGCCGAATCGCCGAGCCGCCATGGTCGTTAAGAGCCGTCCCTTATGCAGAATGCCGCCGGTTCGTAGAATTTCCAATGGGGCCAGAAACATGCAAAATCCCATAACCAGCGCGGCGATCGGAACATGATAAAAGCCAAATAAAATCTTATGGCGTTTGGCCGCGACCAGCGGAGCCAACAGGCCGGCCAGGTCGGCGCCATGGAGTTTGAGCTTGATTGGAATCGGGTATAAGCCGAAGCGGGCGGAGACCTGGAAGAACAGCACAATCGCCAAAAAAGGCAGAAGCGAAAGCAGTATGCGCAGCGGCTTGTATTTGCCTTCCGGACCAAAGACGGCCGGACAAAACAGCCACGGTATAGTAGCGACCAAAAAGCCCGCCGTCGGGTGAAACTTAGCTAATCCAAGCGCGAACGGCCCAAAACCGTAAATGGCTCCGGCAAAAACCGACTCGGCGAATCCGGCAACCCAGCGCCGACTGAGTACATAAGTACCCAATGAGGCTAAGCAGATATTTGCCACGATCAGGTCTTGCAGTTGTAGAGCATTGAAGCCTTTGAAATACGGCCGATACAGATAAACAGAAAAGACCGTATATACTACCGCGGCTATGGCAAACCTCGTGTACTTCGTATTCATTTCAGAATTACTCTGCCGGTTCCCGTAGTGATTCTGCCTATCTTGTAAACCTGCTCGCCGAACCGCCTAAGCTTCCGGGCGATTGCATTAGCGAAATCCTCTGCCACGATCAGCACAAATCCTATCCCCATATTAAAGACCCGGTACATTTCCTCTTCTTCGACGGGGCCT
>DAOVMB010000494.1 GCA_030630905.1 Sedimentisphaerales bacterium | reverse complement strand
ATCGACGTCTCGTCTAATACTACTGAAATTGACAATGTCGTCCATATCCAGCGGCAGCGTATAGCCAGGGGCATTCGGCTGGATGTTCGGCTCATAGGGCTTGTAGTACTTCCCGAACGTCAGTTCCTCAAGCTCATTGGCCGCGGCATCCGTCCACGCGGCAGCACAAACGCTCACACAGAAAACTAATGTAAAGATTCCCGCTCTTGCTTTCATCGCTTACTGCCTTTCCTGATCGTTCAGCCGACGATCAATGCTCCGTTATTATACTCCTTCCCGGCAGGAATTGCAAGCGATAGCAGGAGCAGTTCTTAAAAGTAAGCAGCAAAAAGTTAATTATCTTGTCCGTTCGAGGCCTGTGCCGGGCGCATGTCTGCTTTGGACTGCCTTGCCATTGCGATGGTTCCGGTTCTGGCGAGGCTCTTGATGCCGTACGGCTTGCATACGTTAATAAAAGCCTCGATTTTTTCCTCAGGCCCGCTGACTTCGACCATAACGAACTTCTGGCCGATGTCCACAACTTTGCCCCTGAACAATTCGATTAGTGAGAGGATCTCGGAGCGTTTTTCAGGCGGCGCGGAAATGGCTATAAGCATCAAATCGCGCGCGACCACCGGCTGGCCGACAAAATCCTGAACCTTAACAACCGGAACAACCTTAGCCAATTGCTTTCGGACCTGCTCGAGGACTCTGTCGTCACCGATAACGACGATGGTCATCCGACTCAATGCAGGGTCCTCGGTTCGGCCGACAACCAACGAATCGATATTGAACGCCCGGGCTGCAAACATTCCTGCAACATGGGCCAGAACTCCGGGCTTATTTTCAACTAATGCACTTATTATATGTTTCATATCAGATCAACCTTTCCAATATGTCAAGTCCGCTCATCTCGTCCAGGCTTTTACCCGCCGGGACCATCGGCCAAACATTTTCTTCGGGTTCGACTTTAAAATCAACCACACAAGGCTGCTTTTCTTTCAGCATTTGCTTGACGGCTTTCGGGACGTCGGCCTTTTTCTCGACAGTAATTCCGACCGCACCGAGAGCCTTGGCTAAGGCTTCATACTCAGGATTCTTCAGGTAGGTCTTGGAATAACGCCGGCCATAGAAAAGCTCCTGCCACTGCCGGACCATTCCCATATAGCCGTTGTTCAAAATACAAACCTTGATCGGCAACTCGTGCTCGGCCGCCGTGGACAGCTCCGTCATTGTCATATTGAAACTATGGTCGCCGTCAATATCGATAACGGTGGCATTGGGCTTGGCGATCTGCGCGCCGATGGCAGCCGGCAGGCCGAAGCCCATTGTCCCAAGTCCGCCGGAGCTTATGAACTGCCTGGGTTTTACAAACTTGTAAAACTGAGCGGCCCACATCTGGTTCTGGCCGACGCCCGTTGTGACAATTGCCTCGTTTTTCGTCTGACGGCAAAGCTCCTCGATGACGTACTGCGGCTTGATCGTCGATGAGTTCTGATCGTAGCGAAATGGAAACTTCTTCTTCCATTCGGCTATTTTGCCGAACCACTTTTTTCTTTCCTGGTATTCGACTTCCTTGGCCAGTGCCTTGAGGATGACCTTGGCATCGCCAACGACAGGGATATCGACCCCGACATTTTTCGATATACTGGCCGGATCGACGTCTATGTGGATCACTTTCGCATTCGGTGCAAAGGTCTCTATCTTGCCGGTGACCCGGTCATCAAAGCGAGCGCCGACGGCAATCAACAGATCACACTGCTGTACGGCGTAATTGGCATACGCAGAGCCGTGCATACCGAGCATATCCAGAGATTCGGCCTTTCTTTGATCGTAGCTGCCTAATCCCAACAATGTCATTGTTACGGGAAGATGCGCCTTTTCCGCCAGGGCACTCAATTCTTTAGCGGCATTTGCGGTGATGACACCGCCGCCGACGTACAGTACCGGCTGCTTGGATTTATTTATCGCTTTGGCGGCTGTCGATATCTGGCGGGCGTGTCCCTTGGTCCGAACCCGATAGCCGGGCAGCTTCATCTCGGCCGGGCCATCGGTATTGAACTTGGCAACCTCTACGTCAACCGGCAGGTCAATCAGTACCGGACCGGGCCGGCCCGTCGATGCTATATGAAATGCTTCGCGGATGGTTCGCGCCAGGTCTTTAACATCCTTGACGATACAATTATATTTTGTAACCGGACGGGTAATCCCGGTCGTGTCGGCTTCCTGGAAAGCGTCGTTTCCGATAAGTTCCGTGCGAACCTGGCCCGTCAGGGCGACTAAAGGCACCGAGTCCATCATCGCCGTAGCAAGACCTGTTACCAGATTACACGCTCCCGGCCCGCTGGTCGCCAGCACAACGCCTACTTTCCCACTGGCGCGAGCATAGGCATCGGCCATGTGGCACCCGCCTTGCTCGTGACGAGGGACTATAAAATGAATCGGCGCATCGTACAATCTGTCGAACAACGGCAGTACCACGCCGCCGGTATAGCCAAACATTGTGTCCACATCCTGTTCGATGAGCGTATCGACGACGATCTGAGCACCTGCTTTAATAGAGGGTTTACCGGCTGCGCGAGACTTGGTCTTCATTTTTCTATTCCTTTCCTGACAAACGTTATCGGGGCTGCCTTTTGCCAATAGGCAAAATCGGCACCCTCTTGTTATTCCGGCGGAATCCCGCTTCGCGGGAACCGTTAACTATGGCTTTATAGGCCCTTCCGGTGAGCCAATCGCTTCTTCAGAAGAGAAACGACCGAATCAACCGAAGATTCTAAACCCTGCCATAATCCCGTAACCATCCCATACTAAGGATGTCTCAGGGTCGTATTT
>DAOVMB010000081.1 GCA_030630905.1 Sedimentisphaerales bacterium | reverse complement strand
TTGGTCGGAAATCCGAAACAAGGCGGATGGGGAGAAATTCCCCAGTTTGGCGGTTTTGTGCAGGTGGAGATTATGAAGCAGTTCGAGGCCGGAGAAATCGAGTTTGCGTTCCCCAGCCGGACGCTTTACGTGAAGAAAAACTGATTCGTCACCTGGGACACGTCGCTCGTGAATCGTCAAACACATCACGAGCGGCGAATCATGTATCCGGCGGTTATTGTGCGGCCTTCTCCGCTTTGGTGGTCGAAGGCATCGGCCCGCTAAACTCGGTGAGATCGAGGGCCTGCTGCTCTTCTTCGGTCAAAACAGGTTCTCTGATAATATGCGGCGTGATGAATATGACCAGCTCGGTCATAGCCGTCGCTTCACCTTCGAATCTGAAGAGATGGCCGAGCACGGGTATGTCACCAAGTATGGGCACCTTGTTAATCCGCTGGGTAGTGTCTTTCTTTCGCAGGCCGCCCAGGACAACCGCCTGACCGTCTTTGACAAGTGCGATTGTGTTAACTTTGCGAGTATTAACAATTGGAACATCACTTGCTGAGACTTGAACTTGACCAACGACAACTCCAAATTCAGGCGCTATCTTCAATCTCAACATATTGTCCCCTGCGACATGCGGGGTAACAACGAGCTTGACTCCAACAGGTTTGAATTTCACCGTCTCGGTGGTGCTGCCTGCTGTGACGGTTCGTTCCACATAGGGATGCTCGGTCACGATATCGAAAGTGGCCTCCTCGTTGTCGAGGACCAAAATTCTCGGATTGGCCAGAAGCTTGGCATCGATATTTTCCTTCTCGGCTCTCAGCCTCGCATCCACGTCGATATGATCGTTGAGCAGACCAAATCGCAGATACCCCTCTGTTGTTTCGTCTGTTATGTTTGTTCCGGCGCTGAAACTACTTGTGATGAAAGGGTCGGTTCTGCCAGATGGATTAATACCTATACCTGTTCCAGTATATGTTGTATTACGACCGGCTACCCATTCTATGCCAAGATCAAGATATTCATTACTTGTGATGTCATAGATTCTCACTTCGACCAATACCTGCGGTGTCATGCGGTCAATCGTAGCGAGCAGGTTCGTGATGTCCCTGACTTTGCCCTCGGTGTCTGTCACGATGATGTGACTGGTGCCTTCGATGGAGGATACAGAGCCCTGGGCCGACTTGAATTTCTCTAAAGCCTTCACAACCTGTAAGACATCCGCGTAAACTATTTCAAACGTTTCCGTGACAAGTCTCTCGGCTATCTCGGGCATTTCTCCGCGCGACAATATCCGTATGACATTTTCACCCATTATAATACCGGCACCATGCACATCGAGAATGCACCGCAGAGCTTCGTCAAGCGATACCTCGGTCAGTGAAACGGTCACATTGCCGGTAACCTTGGGACTCATGATAAGGTCCACATCAACCTGATCGGCCAGTTGTCTTATCACAGTACCAATTGGGACATCATTGACATCGATACATACAACCTTTCGCATTCGTTGCTCAAGGTCGGTCAAGACTATTTGTTTCCCTGTATGATCACCGCCTTCGACGGCAAGGGCCGAGACGCAGCAGAAGCAGAGAAGTGCACAAATGATCAATAAATTTAATCCGCTTGATTTTATTGTTAAGCTTTTCATAACAACCCCTTTCCTAACTTAGTTCTTACCGAATATCTTTTAAGCACAGATTTACGTAGTGTAGTTTTCACTTTATTTTATGGGCTCCGATTGCCCCTCACTTTCGTCGGAAACTTCTAAAATGGGAATCTTTTTTCCATCGCGTACATTTTGCTCCCACCTGTCTCCATCCTTTTCGAACTCTATGCTGTCCCTATCTATTTTTATAATGGTAACGTCATTAATTTTATCCCCGACGTACACTATTTTAGAGCCAATGACAGCAGATGGTTTGTCGTGTGAATATACGATGTCTCTTACGATTATTGTTCCTGTTGTAACCTTGCCGGTCGTTTCATTTTGTTCTCCGTTTTGTGTATTACTTTCATCCGGCAATTTTATCGGATCCCTCATTATAACCGCTATTGGTTCCGGAATCTTCCAATCGATCTCATGGCCGGAATCGGCGTTGGCAACAACAGGTGGATCATCTGTCCCGGCCCCTTCAGTCTGACGTGGAGCTTTGCTAAGAACCTGCCTAAAGGCAAAAATCATGATGATAGCAAGGACCGGCACCATTATCACCACAGCTTTTTGCTTGGTTGGACTGACGCCCGGTTTTGGCGTAAAGAGTTTGTCCTTGATTTGTTGCCACAGGCCCTGGCTGGTGGCTTCTAAAAGCGGACCGCCCTCAGGCTGTGGTGCAGCCTGTTTCAACGACTCCTTGGGCTGAGGAAGTTTGTTGATCGGAGGACTCTGTGGCATCCGGTTCGTGGAGGTCGGTTTTGGAAAAATATTCGCGGTTTGGTTTTGTTCGGCCTTATCCGACGAATCCTCGGATTGATTTAGTTTTTTCACCAGAGAACTCTGCGAAATCTGTCTGTCCGCAGACACAGGCTTTGGAGAGACATCAGGTGTATGGTCCGGTGCAGGCGTGCCGGAAGGCTGCTGGGCACCGTTGTTTTGCGGAACAGGCACACCTTTAAATACTGACGATACCTTCTTCTGAAGTCCCGCCTTATTTTTATCAAGCTCTGACATTAATTACCTCCTCAGCCAAAGTCATGCCGTTGTTTATATCCTCAGCGAGTGCCTTTATCTGCTCAGCCAAAGTTCTGTTATTTATTATCTCATCAGCCAATGCCCTGTATTCTGTGGCCGCCTTACTTTCAGGCGCATAAATCAAGACCGGCTCACCGGCACTGGGCGCTTCAGCCAGTCTTACACTTCTGTTAATCACCGCATCAAAGACTAAATCGCCGAAGAATTCCCGCATTTGCTGCTGAATTTGCCTGCTGAGCAGAGTGTTGTTTTCGACAAGAGTCAACAATATGCCTAATATATTTACATGGTAAGGCTGGAAGCGCTCCGCAATGATGTTCGCCGTCTCGAACAATTGTTTGAGGCCTTCCATAGCATAATAATGAACCTGAACCGGCACGACGACACCGGTACTGGCGAGCAGTGCATTCAGGGTTAACAGTCCAAGTGACGGCGGACAGTCTATAACACAGAAATCGTATTTGTCCCGGACCATTCGGAGTTTCTCGCTCATGACGAATTCTCTTCCGACGATGCCGGTTAGATCAAGCTCGGCGCCCGAAAGCAATACATTGCTTGGGGCCAGATCGAGCCACTCGACCTTCGTGCCTAATATTACATTGGATATTCCAATTTGAACGTTCACCAGGACATCATAAATCGTCAGGTTCATCTCATCAGGCTCATAGCCCAGACCGATCGTACTATGGCCCTGCGGGTCAAGGTCGATCAGCAGCGTCCTGTAGCCTTTCTCGGCAAAGGCCGCCGCAAGATTCACTGCTGTGGTTGTCTTACCACAACCGCCTTTTTGATTTACTATTGATATAGTCTTCATATCTTCGGGCCGAAATCTGGTGCCGGGGACTGATCGGCAATTTCCCTTTCCTGATGTTTTTTTACAAAAGCCGCTACGTCAAGACTTACTTGATAAGTTGATTGTCCCTTTTTTGAGCGGGATATTGAAAATTCATTCACGAAGAGGACCGGCTGATGCCTCTCAAGGGCATTCACAAAAGTAGCAAACTGATTGAATCCGGCAATGAAGCTGATATCGATGTGGTTCTCGCATATACTGTTACAATCGGATATTTCCGAGATGCCCTGCTTGTCATTATTTTTAATGCTGAACGAAGATACATCTTCTTTATTGGCGATTCGACCTATATCAAACGTCAAATTAGCTGAATCCTCGAAATCAACGACAAAATCCTTAAGTATGTCTCGCAGACCTTCAATTTGTTCGTTTAGCCGGATTTTGGTCTGCTCTTGTGTTGCTCTTTGTGCGAACTCATACAGTTCTTTTTTCTCGGTGAGCGTGCTTTCGAGACGCCTTCTGTTGCTCTTCTGCGGTCCCAGAACAAGTATATAAACCAGAACAAACAGCACCAGGCAAGCTGCCCATACAATAGCTGCTCTCGTAAGATATTTTCTGTAAATCTTTATAAATGTTTTGATATGTGCCATTTTAGAATCCCGGTTTAAGGACACAACTTATCTCGTAAGAAACCACATCCTGACCGTCAAGCGTTTCAGACTTCTGCGAAACTCCGATTTTTTCGAGCCTCGGTCCGAGAAAGGCCGAATCGTGAATACGATCCCGGAAGTCTCTGACTGCATCGTCGCAGTTACTCTGTTGACCACCGCTGACGCTCAATCGCAATATTCTTACGAGCACATCAATATCCACCATTTTTTGGGGATCATCTTCTTTAGGAGCTTTCCTTTTGACAGTCTCGTGCGCTACCTCAAGAGTGTTCAGTACCACCGAGTCAGGTATATTCTCCATTAGTGTCGTCAACACAGGCGACCATTGAGTATGTCTCTTAATCGAAGACCTGACTTCCGAGAGGCAACTGCCGTAAGCTGTTTTTTTCTCCTCTAACGCTCTCTGCAGCTCTACGGCGTCTGACAATTTGTCAATCTCCGCCTGACATTTGGCGATCTCCTGCTCCTTCACGGATACGACGACTTTGTTGCGCTGATAAAAGCTGAGCATCCCCACCGCGATGGTAATAGGTATCGCAGCGGATATCACGATAATAGCAAGGCTCCCGGGTCTGCTCTTGAGCGGAATTGCCTGTCCATTTAGTAAATCTATCGTAAACATAGCTTCGCGTTTCGTTGTTTGTGTCACGTTTCGTTCTTACTTAATAACCAAATTAAATTGATCTCATAGCAAGACCGGCTGCCACTGCCATTGCCGGACCTGTCTTTGCATAAATATCTTCGAACCGCCGGTTTCCACCGCACCGTATTTTGTCAAATGGATTCCACAAAACGGCCTCGACTCCAAGCCGGCGGTTCAATAACTCAACGAATCCTCCGGCCAAAGCAAAGCCCCCGCAAACAAATAATTTCTCGACATTCGATGATGAAGACTGAGCTGTATAATAGCGCAATGTTTCGCCTACATCGGCAATCAATTTCCGGCAGGATTTTTCGAGGCTGTCACTGAGTCCCGCCTCATCCGCCACTGAATCGCCGGACAAAATCCCCCTGACAGTTTCCTTTGACGTATCATTCTCCGTAGCTATCTGCGCGACAATATCGTTACCTGCATAAGTCATATCACGGATGAACGGCCAGCCGTCATTGTCCATAATTGCCAGGGTCGTATGCGTGCCGCCAACATTCAAAATAGCAACTGTCCGGTTCGTCTCGGGCTTCTCATGCCCGTTGGCCAGGCCATTGAAACAATTCAGAAGCGCCAATCCGTCAACGTCCATCAGGATGCAGTTCAGACGGGCCTCTTTAGCGAGCTGCATCTTGCTCGTTATCAAGGTATTCATCGCCGCGACTAACACACCCCTTGTTTTGTCGTCACCGTTAGGTATTAAGTGATAACCGACAGCGCTATCTGCCGCATTGAACGGACAAACCTGCGATGCTTCGAGTAAGACCGCCGCCTCAATATCTTCCCTTGATAACGGAGGAAACTCAAAATCCCGCACCGCAACTTCGGGGCCGCTCACTCCGCAAACAGCCATTTTCGTCTTGATTCCGGCCTGCTCAAAACACTCGCGAATTGCCTTGACGGTATTAATTCCGTGCTGATTATAATCATCTTCACTTGCCGCAATCTCGCGCATGCCGACGGCGGTCACGGAGTAGCCCGCATCGTCTTTTTTCAAAGCCACGATCTTGACGGCGGATGAACCGATGTCCAGGCCAAGGATCACGTCTTCCACAAGATGAATGGATCGTTTCCAGTTCAAGTCTAAAAATCCTTATCTATAAGTGAAACAAAAACAAAATTCAATCCCACATCCGTTGAGCAAGCCTGCTTTGCGATTCGTCATAAAGCCGCGTATATACTGCGAGCCTATGCGCAACAGGTGTCGGCACATTCTTTTTCACACCCCTTTTAATCGGCTGAATAAGGAAGGCGTTTTACTTAGAAATTTGGAATATAGGTGATTTTGTAAAGAAAAATTTGGCGGCGGACATTGGTTTGTTATATGCCATTTGCATAGTTGTCATGCTCATATTGTACGGAAGCTGCCGGGGCTACAATAAACGAAAAGTGGCTATGGTCAGAACGACCATAGCCACCATAATTTTAACTACAAGTCAGTGCCGTTGCGAACCTGTGTTGCCAAGCGTTCCTCCGCACCCGCTTTTTCGCCCTTTAACGTCCCATATAATATCTATAAGGGAGAAATTAACTTTCCAAGATGCCGGCTTGCCATAAAGGCGATTTCTGGATTCCCAACTAAGCAAGGTCTATTCTTACGGACTCCAGGTGCCATCCACAGCCAGGATATATGGGCCGCCGGTCGGTGCATCAGCCTTAGTGGCGGTAACCGTAACCACAGCGATGCCGGTGGCATTCACAGAAGTAATCACATAATTGGCGGCTGTGAAATAGGTTCCCTCTAAATCTGATGCGATAAAGCCCAACTTTGTTTGTGTAGCTACAACACTAAGGGCGCCACTAAGGGTCGCAGCCGTAGCTGTACTCGTCTCGGCGGCATACGCCCGAACAGCCGTACGAATCGTACCGGCCGTAGCGTTGGCTTCCGACCATTTGGCCTTATTGATGCGGCCCTGCATTAGCGGAATCGCCACTGCAGCCAGGATGCCGACGATGAGAATCACCACCATCAGCTCCACCAGTGTAAAACCTTTTCTGCTTTTCATTTTCATCTCTCCAAAAAAAAGTTTGAAAAAAGTTTGGGTGCCAAGTGCGTCACTTGGCCTTTACACAATCGACTAAATCAATGAACTACTTAACTGCTGATCCCGGATTCCCACAAATCTAAAATCAGAAATCGAAAATCGAAAATTGTTTCGCGCCCCCTACATGTCCGACATTGTGAAAATCGGCAGATACAGCGCAATCACGACAACCGATACAACCGCCCCAACCGATATAATCATGATCGGCTCAAGAAGACTCAACAACGTAGTGACAGTAGAATCGACCTTGCGTTCATAATGCTCGCTGGTTTTTTCGAGCACTTCGGGCATCGAACCGCTTTCTTCGCCGACCTGTATCATTTTGATAACCATATTCGGGAAAAAGCCGGCTGAGCTCATACTCAATGAAATGTTCGAACCGCCGACAACATTTTCTCTGGTCTGGACGATGGCCGATTTTATGATATCGTTATCGGTCATCCCCGTGAGAATAGTAAATGCCTCGAGCACTGAAACGCCGGAAGTCAGTAAAGTTGACATCGTTCTGCAAAACGTTGCAACGAAGGCCTGGCTCAATATCTTTCCGAACATAGGCATGGCCAACGCAAGCC
Organism: Sedimentisphaerales bacterium; assembly: GCA_030630905.1. Taxonomy (GTDB): domain Bacteria; phylum Planctomycetota; class Phycisphaerae; order Sedimentisphaerales; family Anaerobacaceae; genus JAFGPJ01. Next base: position 1,006 of record DAOVMB010000081.1, on the reverse strand, counting down.
TGCTGAATAAATAGTGGCCTTTTTTGGTTCTGGAAATAAAAGTCGTAAGGACTACCAGGATAATGACAAGGCCAATAATATAGTGAATATTGTAGCGCAGGATATCATAAAATCCCATAAAGCCACGGGTGAAAGCAGGCAGTGTCCCGCCGATCTGGTCGAATATCTTTCGGAATCGGGGAACAATGAAAGCCATTATGAATATGACGATTATGATAATAAATGCGAGCACGAAGATAGGATAAACCATCGCGCCTTTGACTTTTTTTGCCAGCTTATCACGATTCTCAAAATACTCTGCCAGCTTGCCTATTGCCTTGGCAAGATTACCGCCGGTTTCGCCAGCCAGGACCATGGCACAGCAGAGCCGGTTGAAAACCTTCGGATATTCCGCGATACATTCCGAGACGGGCTGACCTTTCTTGATCTTTTCCGCTATCTGCTTGAGAATATTCTGGAGCTGCGCATTGTCCGTGTCGTCGCTAATGATGTCTAAAGCCGTGGTAATAGGAATCCCGCCCTCGAGCATCGTCGACAACTGCCAGCAAAGTGCCGCCAGGTCTGCTGATTTGATGCGTTTGCGATGACCTTTTTGCTTTGTTTTCGTGGCGCCCTTTTTGGTTACTTCTTTAACAGAGATAGGTGTAAGCCCTTGCTCACGAAGCTGGTTAAGCACCTCATTTGAGTTAGCCGCTTGCGCGATTCCCTTTTTCTGCGCCCCAGCCATATCTCGAGCGACATACCCATAGTTTTTCATTTGCTTAACCTTATTAAAAAATACCCGTTTCTTTTTGTTCTAACTGAACTTTTGCAAAATTGAGATTAGGCATATATTATTTAAGGAAATCCGTTCTTTGATTTCCTTAAATAATTAACGTAAGTAATTACCTATCAAACAATTCCTGTTTGAAAAGGAAAAATCAAAAAAGAAGATTTTTCCTTTTCAAAGTATGCCTAATCTCAATTTTGCAAAAGTTCAGTTATAAAAGCTATTACCCTTTGTCTG
>DAOVMB010000108.1 GCA_030630905.1 Sedimentisphaerales bacterium | reverse complement strand
GGATCGATTCGATTGTCATCGGCCTGCCCGACGGGCCGTGCCTGTGGTACGAGAATCCGAAGAATAAATCCGGCCACTGGAAGGAGCGGATGGTTGTCAAGAGCGCCTGCAACGAAACTCCGATCTTCGTCAACCTGTTAGGCGACGGCAAACCGGTACTGATCTTCGCCGTTCGGCCCAAGGGTCAGATGGCCTGGTTCGGCGTGCCCAAGAACCTCGACGGTCTGTGGGACATGCATCTTATCGCTGCCGGCCCGAATGCTCCGGGAACCGAGAAATACAGCCACGGCCTCGGCGCAGGCGACGTCAACGGCGACGGACGATGCGATGTACTCATCAAAGAAGGGTGGTGGCAGGCGCCCAGAAAACGCACGCGCGAGAACTGGAAGTTTCACCCCGCCAAGCTCGGCCCGGACTGTGCCGATTTGCTCGTCTATGATATTGACGGGGACGGTGACAGCGATGTCATTACCAGTTCGGCGCATAATTACGGCATCTGGTGGTTCGAGCAAATCCCCGGCGCGGACGGTCCGCAGTTCGAGCAGCACGAGATATTCAAGGAGTTTTCTCAGACGCACGCGATACGCCTGGTCGATATCAACGGCGACGGCATCGAAGATCTGGTTACGGGTAAGCGATATTTTGCACACATGGGCAAGGACCCCGGCGGCAAAGATCCGGCAGTACTCTATTGGTTCGAGTTGCGTCGCCCCGAGAACGGCGATATCGAATATATCCCGCATAAAATCGATAACGACTCCGGCGTCGGAACCCAGTTCGAGATCGCCGATATGAACGGCGACGGCAAACCCGATATCGCGACTTCGAACAAAAAGGGCGTTTACCTCTTCCTCCAACTGCCTTAGAAAAGGCTCCGACAAAGCAGACGGCGGAGAATACCTTCGGCAATCGTTAGTATTTATTTGACTGCCGCGGGCAACACGCTATAATGAGATAGTTCACTAGGGGTGGTCCGCGGAGAAGCGGGCCTGAGAGAGAACCCTCTGAACCTGATCAGGACAATCGCCGAATCGGCGTCGAAGCCTGCGTAGGAAAGTGATTGGTTAATATCAAAAAAAACGATGTGAGAACGAATCGCTTCCCGCGGGAGCGATTTTTTATATTTACCGCCGGGAACGCTGAGAACGCCGAGATGACAGAAAAAGAAAGGTTGGACGGTATAACAGGAACCATTATCAATTGTGCGATTGAGGTACACCGCGCTCTTGGGCCAGGCCTGCTTGAAACTTTCAGAATGTAAGGTAGGGCTGTTGATCAATTTCAATGTCAAAGTTCTTAAGAGCGGCGTTATTAGAATGGTAAATAATTTTCCGGATTCTCTGCGTTCTCTGCGGCCTCCGCGGTAAAACAAAAACGAGGAAGACAATGGCAACACAGCTACAAATTGCACGAGGCGGGACGGTTAGCGACGAAGTAAAATTTGTCGCCAAGGCTGAAAACGTTAATGCCGAACTTGTTCGGGACGAGATTGCCGCCGGCCGGCTCGTCATCCCGGCGAACAAGCAGCATCTGAAAACCAATCTCACACCGACCGGGATTGGCCGGGTGCTTGCGACAAAGGTCAATGCAAATATCGGCACGAGCAGCATTCGAAGCTCGGTGGAAGCGGAACTCGACAAAATGCGGGCGGCACTGGACGCCGGCGCCGATGCGATAATGGATTTGAGCACGGGCGGCAACCTCGACGAGACCCGGGAAAAATTGCTCGCCCAATGCCCTGTTCCGTTCGGAACGGTGCCCATCTACCAGGTCATCGAGAAAAGAGGTGTCGAGGACATCGACGGCAGGATTATCCTGGAGATCATCGAAAAACAAGCTGTACAGGGCGTTGATTTCTTTACGATTCACGCCGGCGTTTTAAGAGAGCACCTGCCGCTGCTTGAGAAGCGGGTGGCCGGCATTGTCAGCCGGGGCGGAGCGCTGTTAGCCAAATGGATGCTGCATCACAATAAGCAGAATCCTTTATACGATATGTTTGACGATTTGTGTGACATCCTGGCCGAGTATGATATTTGTTTTTCTCTTGGTGACGGTCTGCGGCCCGGCGCGATCGCCGACGCTACCGATGAGGCACAAATCGCCGAGCTGAGAACTCTTGGCGAATTGACCGCCAGGGCACAGGAAAAAGGCTGCCAGGTAATGGTCGAAGGTCCCGGCCACGTGCCTTTCGATCAGATTCAGTACAACGTGCAGATCCAGCAGGAGATTTGTCACGGCGCTCCGTTTTACGTTCTCGGCCCGCTGGTGACCGACATTGCGCCCGGTTACGATCATATCACATCGGCTATCGGCGGAACGGCCGCCGCCTTTTACGGCGCATCGTTCTTGTGCTATGTCACACCAAGGGAGCATTTGGGTCTGCCCGATGCCGGAGACGTTCGGATCGGGGTCATTGCGGCAAAAATCGCAGCCCACGCCGGCGATGTCGCTCGGGGCTTGAAAGGCTCTGCCGAGCGAGACAGGAAACTGAGCACGGCCCGCACAAATCTGGACTGGAAAACACACTTGGCCGAATCTCTCGATCCTCAAACAGCCGAACGAATGCACCGCCAGGCCTGCGAAGAGATGAGGGCAAAGCCGTTGGCTTCCGCCGATTACTGCTCAATGTGCGGCGAGGCCTGGTGTAGTGTCAGGATAAACAAGGAAATCCGTAAAGCCATTAAGTCTCGATAAAAGACATAAAAAATAGGTATTGGCATGGTTTAGTTCGGCGTAGATTTTGAAAGGCGGTGGTGCCCGGTATGGGTAAACGTAAGATCCTGATCATCGAAGACGACCGAGATATTGTCGAAATGCTCGATTACAATCTTAAGGAGGAGGGGTACGAGACCATCTCGGCGTTGAATGGTGAGGAAGGTATAGCGCTGGCCGGAAAGGCACGCCCGGACCTGATAATTTTGGATATTATGTTGCCTATTATCGACGGTTTTGAAGTATGCCGGACTCTCAAGAATGATGACAGGTTAGCACACATACCGATTATTATTCTAAGCGCAAAATCACAAGAGACGGACAAAGTCGTGGGTCTCGAATTAGGCGCCGATGATTATGTCACGAAACCTTTCAGTCCCAGAGAGCTGATTGCGAGAACGCGGGCGATTTTGAGGCGCGGAAGGGAAGAACATATCAGCAACAGAATCCAAAGAGGGGATATTACAATCGACAGGACCCGGCATAAAGTGACTGTCGGGAGCAAAGAGATTTCATTGACCTTAACTGAATTCAAGTTGCTGGAGTTTATGGCCCGACGGCCCGGTGCGGTTTTTTCAAGGGCCCAAATATTGGACGCGGTTGCAGGGGATGACGCTATCGTATGTGACAGGACGGTGGATGCTCACATAAAGTCGCTGCGGCACAAACTGGGTCCGGCCAAAGACTACATCGAGACGATTTGGGGTGCCGGCTACCGATTTAAGGAAGTGTGAATGAAAAGCAGAATTGTCTTGAAATTCTTCGGAGCGTTTGCAGCCTTAATCCTGATCATTGTTTTCGTATTGAGCTTTTCTGTCAGTTTGAGACTGCATGAGCATTTTGAGCAGAGGATCACGGCGGAACTGCGGAGCAACGCCGTATTAGTCGGTGACATTCTCCAAACCGATTTAATCGAGGGCAGGTTCGAAGAGATCCGGCGGAAGACCAGGCGTTTGGCGGACAAACTGGATTTGAGGATTACCGTGGTTGAAAGTCAGGGTAGGGTTTTGGGAGATTCCGAAAAAGAGCAGTCTTTAATGGGAAATCACAGCGACCGGCTCGAGGTGATTAAAGCGATTGAAAATGGCTTCGGACAGAGCACGCGTTTCAGTGACACGCTGGGTCTCAATATGAAGTACGTCGCTGTGCGTGTGGACGATGGCGATCGCATTCTTGGGGTCGTTCGTTTTGCCCTGCCGCTTTCACGCGTCCAACTGGAGATACGGATCATTTATAGAGTCGTAATGTTCGGAGCGATTGCAGCCGTTATAATCGCACTAATCGCGGCATATTTCGTTTCGAGAAGTATTACACTTCCCATCAGGCAGATGCGAGAGACGGCTCAGCAGATTGCCAAAGGGGAATTTGGCAGGAGGGTGCGGATCAAGAGCAAAGATGAGCTGGGAGAATTGGCCGAATCATTAAACACGATGGCTGATGAATTACAGCAGAAGATGGAAAACCTCAGGCGGTTGGATCGGATGAGGACGGACTTTGTTGCCAATGTTTCTCACGAGCTGAAGACGCCGCTGACCCTCATCAAGGGGTATATAGAGACCCTGGAAGACAGAGCGATGGATGACAAGAAAGCGGTGATTAAGTTCATCTCGATTATAAAGGAACATGCCGACAGGCTCGGACATATCGTCGATGATTTGTTGAGCCTCAGTGAGCTTGAATTGTCGGACGATTCCGTGCATAAATCCGAATTTGACCTGAAGAAACTCATTGATGAGGTTTCACTGGGATTTGGGCACGCACTTGCTGAGAAAAAGCAGAATTTAACTTTGAGTACACAAGGTGATGATTTCAGCATTCAGGCAGACCGTAATAAGATTGAGCAGGTTTTCGCAAACTTGATCGATAATGCCATCAAATACACAAAAGAATCCGGCCGAATCGATATTTCGTTGTGTGAACAAGATCAGGCGGTTTGCGTGACTGTTCAGGATAATGGAATCGGCATACCTAAAGAACATCGCGATAGGGTTTTTGAGCGTTTTTACCGCGTGGACAAGGCTCGTTCCAGAGAGCTTGGAGGAACAGGACTGGGGCTGAGCATTGTCAAGCATATCGTTCTTGCTCACAATGGAAAAATTACAATCGAAAGCGAACTCAACAAGGGAACGAAAATCTCCGTAACACTTCCAAAAGAATAGAAGAACATTTTTTTTGCTCTTCACCTAATCTTCACATTTTCTTCATACTCCCTTCACATTCTGCATGTATATTCCTGTGAAAATGATACAGAGGGATAATATGAAGAAAAAACTCGAGATTGTTTATAAAATATTGGCGGTAGCGGCTCTGCTGTATCTGTTTCTGGTTAGTATCAGCCTCATGGGTGCGGCGTTCAAAGGTTTCGGCAAGGGCTTCGCGGAAAATCTCATCAGAACAACATCGAATCCTTTTGTCGGTCTATTCATCGGAATACTTGCAACAAGTCTTGTGCAAAGCTCCTCGACAACCACATCAGTCGTTGTGGGAATCGTGGGAGCAGGCGGCCTGACCGTAGGCAACGCGATCCCAATCATTATGGGAGCCAACATTGGAACAACCGTCACAAATACTCTTGTATCTCTGGGGCATGTCAACAGACGGGACGAATTCGAGCGCGCAATCAGTGCCGCGACCGTGCACGACTTCTTTAATCTGATTTGCGTGGCGATTCTCTTTCCCATCGAACTGTCGACCGGTTACCTCGAAAAAACCGCAACATTTATGAGCGGCATATTCAGCGGTGTCGGCGGTATCAAGTTCGTCAGCCCCATTAAGCTGGTTATAAAACCCGCTGTTGGCCTTATCCAGAAAGCCGCACTCTTGCTGAGCGGCTCCGAACTCCCGGCTTACATTCTCATGGCTGTCTTATCGTTAGTCATCTTGTTCTTCGCCCTTTACTTCATTGTCAAAGTCATGAAGTCCCTTGTGGTCAACAGGGCCGAGATCATCCTGGATAACGTTATAAACAAGAGCCCGATTTTGGGGTTGTTTGCCGGGCTGGCATTCACGATTGTTGTCCAAAGCAGCTCGATTACCACATCCTTATTGATTCCCCTGGTGGCCGCCGGGATTCTTACGATTAAGGCCGCATTTCCAATTACAATCGGCGCCAATATCGGAACGACAACCACTGCCATCCTGGCGTCATTCGCAACGGGGAATGTTTCAGCCATTACTATCGCATTCGCCCATTTCATGTTTAATCTGACTGGAACAGTGTGCATTTATCCTATAAGATTCTTCAGAGTGGTCCCGATCAACCTTGCGAAGGCCTTCGGAGAATTGGCTGCGAAAAAGAAACGATATGCTATAATTTATGTATTGGGTGTGTTCTTCTTAATGCCGACACTGTTAATTATCATTTCAAAGTTGTTTTAGATAAGGGAAATATAAATGTTCAAGAATCTACTGAGTTTCTGGAAAGGCAAAGATTTCCTTGTCCAGGTCATTGAAGACTTCAAAATTATGCTGGATGATTCCGAGTCTATGTTCGAAGCCGTTTGCGCCCAGCTTCTGGAAGGTGCGAAAGAGCCGGGATTGAAAGACAAAATCTATGAGATAGACAAACAAGTGAACAACCTGCAAAAAGAGATACGCGGGCGGATTGTGGAGCATCTTTCGCTTCAGCCAACAGTGGATGTCAATACCTGTCTGATCCTGATGAGTGTCGTAAAAGACGCTGAGCGATTAGGTGACTATTCGAAGAATCTCTATGAAGTTACCGAATTACTGGCTGAGCCAATTGACTGTGCCCTATTCAGCGAGTATTTTGACAAACTTGACAAGAAAATTCTGGCGCTGTTTCAACAGACTAAAAAGGCATTCATTGATGCAGACGAAGACCAGGCCAGATCATCCTGGCAACATGAAAAGAAAATAGCAAAAGATTGCGACCAGATTATAGAACGGCTGGCACAAAGTAATCTCCCGGTAAATCAGGCCGTCTGTTTCACTTTGGTCGCGAGGCATTTCAAGCGCATTATGGCTCATTTAGTAAACATTGCAACATCTGTTGTTTTGCCATTAAGTGATTTGGATTATTTTGATGAGAGAAAGAATGAAGACTAAGTATGTGATAAATACGATCTAATTCTCTGAGGCATATATTGTAGGGATGCTTATTAATATGTACTGTTTCTTCACAACGAAAAAATCACCATCAAAAGCACACACAACACAGGAGCAAAGGCTCCTGTACCACTTCTTAAAGAGTCGAAGTTTTTTTTGCCTTTCACTGAATTTTCACGGCTACTTCATATTCACTTCATATTTAAAATGTATATTTGTCCCGGAAGCACGGTGTGCGTGCCCAGGATTTTTGTCTATTAGGAAGGAAAAGAAATGCGACAAATTATCCCGATGATGACATTAATATTGTTGGTATTAACCAAGCTACCTGTTGCAAAGGCCGAAGAGCTTAGTGATATCAAAGAGCAGCTCGCGGAACAGACGGAAAAGCTTCAAGAAACACAGGAGAAACTCGAACAACTCGAAGCAAGGCAGATGCAAAAAGAAAAATCTCTTGAAGAAAAAATAGAAGAACTGGCAAGAAAGAAACATGAAAAGGAACAGACGGATTTTCGGGTATACTGGAAGGAAGGACTAAATCTTACCACGCTGGATGG
>DAOVMB010000383.1 GCA_030630905.1 Sedimentisphaerales bacterium | reverse complement strand
TATATTGTCTATTTTGTGGATGTTTTGACTGCGTAGAGTTTCTTCAGCGTGGTAATGTAAAGCACGCCGTTGGCGGCGACCGGTGTACCACACATGGAGCTGTCCAGCTTGGTTGAGCTGATGAGCTTTTTGTCTCTGCTCGCGGCCAGCACATAAAAATAGCGTCGTCGCGTGCCGATATAAACCTTTCCGTCGGCCACGAGTGTCGAGGCCCAGATATCCCCCTTTGTTTTATGCGTCCAGTAAGGCTTGCCGGTTTCTGCATCTACGCAGTGGACCAATCCGGAGCAATCGGCGACGAAGACCAGGCCGTCGTGTACCGCCGGTGTCGAGCAGCAGTGTTGCTCGAGAGGGTAAGTCCAGATTTGGCCCGAGTGAGTGATATCGCCCGAGCCGCTCGCGTTGAAGCATTTGAGCCATGCCTGGTTCTTGCCCCACCAGATGTCCCCTCCATAGGTGACATAAAGGCGGCCTTCGTGAAAGACCGGCGTGCTCTTAACGTTGCTCGGGCTTTCTTTGCGGTTTCGGATATACTTGTGTACGTTTTCTTTTGGCGCCGCCGGGTCGCAATCGAAGCGCCAGACCCGGTTTAGTTTCCGAACCGCCTCGGCGGCCGGAGTACCTTTGACGGTATCGAAGGCGTAGCACACGCCGTCGCCGCCGCAGAAGAATACCAGCGTTCGTCCATCGACATTGCCCATCGCGGGCGACGACCATGTTGAGTGGAATATCTTCGGGCCGATTTTTTCGTCATCCTGAGCGACGAGCCGGCCTGTTGCCTTGTCGAGCACAATCAGGCTCGGCGCATCGGGTGCGGGAATCGTTTCGTGTTTGTCGTTAAGGCCGTTGCTTGTATTAATATACAAAAAGTCGCCATGCAGGAGAATCGAGCAATGGGCCGCATCGTGTTGGTGAACACCCGTTTTCGCCGCGACATCGAACAGCCAGATGACATCGGCATCTGTTTTTGCCACGTTCATAGGTTCGTCATCTTGCGGTGACATGAGGCGACCTTCGTCCCGGTATGGTCCGTCGTTGCCGTTGGCCTGGCCGTTAAGGTCGAGACATACGACCTCGCCGCGGTTGGTCACGATATAAACCTTTTCTCCTTCTACGGTCGCCGGCGAACAAATGCCCGACTTTGGCCAGTCCCGATAGAGCATGGGTATGCGCTTGGGAACAACGAGCTGCCAACAGAGGCTGCCGTCTTTTTCGTCAAGGCACAATAGCACGCCTCGATCTCCCTTGTGCCGGGGATCGCGCGGGCGCTCGTTGTTTGTGCCGATCAGCACCTTGCCGCGCGCCACGACAGGCGTAGCGTAACTTTCCGTTCCCAGAGGAACAACCCACTTGATGTTCCTGCCGGTGGCCGGGTCGAAACTATCGGGCAGACCGGTTTCCGCCGAGGCCATGTTTCGGGAACCTTTTTGGCCCCACTGAAGATGGTCGCCGGCTGAAACTGTCGAAACGATTAACAGGCAACAGAACAATGCCGGGATGAGAAATTGCCAAAGCAATCTTTTTCCCATCAGCCGTCCTGATTGCCTGCCTCGATTAGAACACAGCATTTTTGAGAAGCAACCATTGCGCACCATTTCCAACTGGTGTATCATCGTATTGGGAAATGAGGACTTTCTCAACAACCCCACGGTCACCTATCTTTCACATGCAGGGACGACAAGTCACCCGATTGAATGGTTTTGTTTAAACAACTCACAGAATCTTTTCGTGCTATTCACAAAAAAGGTTCCTGGTTTTGACCTATTTACAACTTCATGTGAATCTCGGCATTCACATGTGCAATACGTTAGATGTCATTCGCTATTTATCTTCTTCGGGTTTCGGAGTTTCGACTATTACCTCAGTTGCAGCCTCTTTGTCGGTATCCTCCGCGTCCTTCCGGCCGGCGTGGCTCTTGCGGTGCGCGACTTTCGGCAGTCCAAGTAAAGAATCGTCCTCGGACCAGCGTTCTTCTTCTTTGAGCTTGTCAATACGTTCAGCCCGCGTTAAAACATTCCGGTGCCTCGACAGTGCACCTTTGATTTTCAATGAAGGATCAATCGACATTCAGTACTTCTCCTAAAACTAATTTACTTTCTTACCGTACGCATCTGAGAAATAATGCCGTGAAAAAGGGTCATAACCTGCCGGTGCCTTATATTCCTTTCCGACCTCGGTAATTCTCTGTTTAGCAATATATCCATCCGTCCCGGGCGTTGCCGGGTTATCATATCTTTGTTTTGTCTGTAAAAAGTAGCGGCCCTTTTCGGTCACAATTTCGGTTTCAATCCCGTGCTCGGAAAAATGTGCCTGCACGGGCGCCAAATCAGGCAGCGAATCATACTGAACCAGAACAATCACATTATTGCCTGTCGGCTTAGCAGGCTCGGCAACTTCAGTCTTCGCCGTCGCTGTCTCAGGCGGCGAAGAAGGCTGCGTTATATCGCTCATCGCCCGCTCTATCGGCCCTTCATTATCCATTTCCTGCATCGCAGGGCCCGGTTGGCCTGTTCCCTGCCGCTCTGCCGGATAAGAAGACTGACCGAGCCTGTAGGCTGCCAAGATCACAAAAATAAAGACCAGAAGCAACACAACTGCTACCTGGTACGGCATTGAGAACTCGATTCTGCCGGCATTAAGCTGGACAATTCTCGGTTTTCTCCACCATTTTGCCGCGGCCTTCGGAACGCCGGCAGCGCTTTTCTGCTTAATTGCAGGAGCGTCTTCGTCAGTTGTTGGCCTTAAATGCTCGACGATTTTGCCCTGTTCAGGCTTAACACGAGCCTTGCTCATAACCTCATAAAGCGCCTTTTTGCTTCGGTTCCGTGTCATTGTGGAATCCGTTCAACTTCTCAAGGGTTCCCATTTTGCGATCTGTTTGCAAAATGGGGTCCCTTCAATATTTCCGTTAAAATACCATTATATCGCTATGATTTCAAAGAACAAGCTAATACCGCCAAAAAAGATTGCCTAATTTCTACAATATTTCGGCCTGTATTTCAATAAGAAACTTCAAATTAGAAAAAAAAGTCGGACTGTGAAAAAAGCAATGAGTTTACTATCAACAGGTAAGTTTAGTATTATATACTAAATAGGCTTTTTCAACAATGCCAGAAGTGAAAAATGAAATGTTAAAAACCTGAGATAGCTGTTTCCTTCCCTTTTGGAGTGCTTAAAAGGTCGCTGCGAAGAGTAGCTCCAGTTCAGCTATTTTTTCTCTTGACAACGTAAAACCCTTTATATATAATACTTATCGGATACAAGGTCAAGGTGCTTTCTGGTTAAAAGACGGGATTTTTCAATCAGTCAGTCAGTATATAGAAGAAATTAAGGTAGGAGTTTGTGTTTACAAAATCCTTTCTTTATGAGGATCAAGATGGCAGTTGTGGCTGTTATTATCCTTTGTAGCATTTTGGCCGGCAGTAGTACATCCCCGGATCAGCCGCTGATGTGCGTACGGATCGAAAGCTCCACAGCGCCAAGCCTTGCTCAGCAACTGACTGAGAGCGGTTTTGATGTGCCCGCCGGAGGTATTACCGAGGAATATTTCGAAGTCATTGTCTGCAATGCAGAACTGGAAGTCCTGAAAGATAAAGGTCTGGAGCCGCAAATGATCTCCATAGGACGGCCATTCCAGGACATCCAGGATCAGCAGATGTCATTCCTGGCGGTACCTTCGGGATACCCGGATTT
>DAOVMB010000144.1 GCA_030630905.1 Sedimentisphaerales bacterium | reverse complement strand
TCGCCAAAGAACAACCGCTTCTGCAATGCCCCCAGGTACACTCTCGCCGTCTGATTCTTGCCGGAAATCAAATTCACCAACGCAAGCTTCTTTAGAATAAAAGGATTATCTCCGAACGCCACCATACTTTCGGTCAATACCTCGTCCGCCTGCCCGACCAATCCAAGATCAATATACAGGTCATACTTATGCCAGTAGGATTTGGTAAACGCAACGTGCGAAAGCATCAATCCATCCGGATGCTGCAGATAATTAAACATCTCATCGGCAAACCTGCCCATGTGATACAACGCCTGATTCCTCGCCTGCATCGACAGTAACTGCCCCGGCTGCTTATCCGCTAATTCCAGCACCTTCTCCCAGTCACTCTCTCCCCGGCAATATTCGATCTCATACAGTGTTTTCAATTGGTCATTCACAAAATAATATGCCCCACCACCTGCAACGCCCAGCAAAACTGCCGTACCCGCGACCCACTTAATAACCCCGCCACTACTATCACTTCCAGCACGGCACATCTTTTGCTGCCCGGACTTTTTCTTGTCCTTCTTCCTCTTACTCTTACTGCCTCTCTTTGCACGTTCTCTTTTCTTCAAAAATCCCATCAGCAACAAGCATGCCGGGACACATCCATACATTCCATATAACCATGGGATCATCTTGTTCAAGAGATCATATTTTGCTATCCGCCACGACCACGGCATCAACTCGCTGTATGCCCCGATATGACTCACTCCAAATCCATAAACCCCGATCAACAGTGGAACCGCCGCTCCGAACAGCAAGCATCCAAATCCCGCAATTCCCCGCTTCTTAACTGCAAGCTCGTATATCCCGCACATCACCACAAACAGTAAACTGCCCGCCGCCGCAAAGTAATACGCGATGACCATCAACACGACAAACCATACCAGTGATGTCTGCCATTTCTCACTACTGACCGTTATATACAAATTGAATAATCCGAGCACAACCAGCATCGCCATCGTCGTCTCGAAATGATACACATAGCTCGTGTAGAAGAACAGGATCACGATTCCCGGCACATACCTCACCCATCCAAACCACTTCCCATCGCATTTCTCGACTATCCTGTCGATACATAACGCTATTGCCCATGCCTGCAATACAACAACTACAGGCCCGATCCACTGGAACATGAAAAACTGCGTCAGGAATACCGATACATATCTGACCAAACCGCCCGGCAGCGATAATGTCTCGAATAAATACGACCATTCACACGGAAATCCCGATATACCCACCGTTGCTCCCGTTACATAATACAACAGTCGCAGATCAACATACACGCTCAGGAAAAGGTAAAACAGCAGGAAAAAAATCATACCACGCAACTTGCTGCCGTTCCGCCAGAGTCTGTGTGCCGTCTTACTCATTCTGCTTCCCATGTTCGATGGCATCGTTCCTGCCGTGTAAGCTGCGTGAGAATCACAAACTGGATTCTTGGCCATCACTTACTAACCTCTGGCTCAACGAGGCCGAGCTTTTCCATCTCTTCAAGCAGTTTATCTTTCTCGACAGGTTTGACTATGTATGCCTCGCAACCTTCTCTGAATGCGCCCATAATGTTCTTTGGATCTCCAAGGGCGGTTGTCATGATCACTTTTACGCCGTCAAGACCATTTATCCCATGTTCACTTTCTATTTGACGAATAGCTTTCAGTGCCTCGTGGCCATTCATATTAGGCATCATAATGTCAAGACATATCAGATCGTAAGGCTCTTTCTCATCGGTAGCCTGACGAAAAGCTTCAATAGCTTCATTTCCATCGACAGCGATATCACAATCGCAATGACTTGATAGATACCTCTGTAACAATCTTCTTGCTGCAAAATCATCTTCGACAATTAAACATTTCATTCTGATCTCCTTTACTGTTTTTTTGAGTCAACATGATTGTTTTACTTTATTATCAGCTTGTTTCTTTGCCGTCCGAATCCAATCCGGCTTAGAAACAAACAACTCGAATTTCTCAAATTCTGTCTTTATCCGCTCTAACAACTCTCCGGCATTGGACAAGTCTTTCTGGGAAGCCGTATGCTCAAGTTCGAAGGCTACTTTTGACAGTTTCTTTGCTCCCACATTTGCTGCTCCTCCTTTTATAGCATGAGCATACAACCTGACTTCTTCTGCATCGCCCGCCTTTACGGCTTCACCCAATTTGCTTATTCGCTCTTTCTTGTCTGTAAGGAAAGTCGGAACAACTTTTTCGAGAATCTCTTCATCCATTCCTCGGCTGATAAGTTCGGACCATTCAATCACTTCTTCGCTATCTTGTACGCTCGACGGTTCGGCTTGTTGCTCATCTAAACGGTTTGGGCCTGTACATATCTCAGAAAGCTTGTCAACTTCATCTTTGGTTGCATTAATCTCTTTTGCTACTGAATAATCTTCCTCTTGGGAAGTTGGCGACAAGTACTTGTCGAGCATTTCGAAAAGTTCTCCGCGGTCGAGTGGTTTAGCCAAATAATCATCGCAGCCGGCTTCAATGCATTTCTTGTCGTCACCCTTCATCGCGTTAGCGGTCAAGGCAACTACGGGTGTCGTTATTCCCTTTTTTCTGAGTTCGCTTGCAGCCTCATAGCCATCCATGTGCGGCATCTGCATATCCATGAGTATCAGGTCAAATTGGCCGGCCAGCACTTTCTGCAGTGCCTGATTGCCGTCTTCTGCAATCGTTACCTGCAAACCCATCCGTTCTAACAGCGACCTAACAAGCGCCTGGTTGGTCGGAACGTCTTCTGCAACTAATATATTGCCTGAAAACTCAGGTTCTGCTGTTTCGGTCTGCCTGGGATTTGTATGGCTGGTAACATTCTGTCTGTCCAATAACGGTTGTTTTGTAACGTCAACATTAGCCGGTGTCGTCAGCGAGAATATTGTACCCTTACCAACTTCACTGGTAACAGTCAGTTCCCCGCCCAGAAGCTCCGCCAGTTGTTTCGTGATGGTCAATCCCAGCCCTGTACCGCCGTATTTGCGTGTTGTATCTCCATCAGCTTGAGTGAACGACTCAAATATTGTTTCCTGTTTGTCTTTTGGGATACCTATTCCGGTATCCTCGACGTCGAAACGGACAAACGGTTTACCTTCACGCTCCTCCAGGGAAACATTTACGTACACGTGGCCTTTTTTTGTGAATTTAATGGCATTGCCTACAAGATTGACTAAACATTGATGCAAACGAGAGGGATCACTGCGTATTTGTGCGGGCAGGCTACTCCTTTCTGCAACCTCAAATTCAAGTTCCTTTTCTGTTGCCTTCAGTCTCATCAATAACTCAACGGAATTGAGCAGCTTTTCTAATGAGCAGTCAATAATCTCTGTATCGAGTTGCCCGGCTTCGATCTTGGAGAAATCCAGGATATTGTTTATAAGCCTCAGCAGGTTATGCCCGGCTTCCCTGATGAGACCAACATCTTGTTTTTGCTCCTCGGTCAGGTCTTCTTCAATCAGCAGGTTGCTGAAACCAATAATAGCATTCATCGGTGTGCGAATCTCATGGTTCATATTGGCCAGGAACTGGCTCTTGGCCATGTTGGCCATCTCGGCCTGGGCGGCCATGTCGTTGGCGCGTACGGTTGCTTCCATCAACTGTTCGCTGGCCTCTTCGGCTTCTTTTCGGGCCGCCTCGGCGTCCTCCATCATTCTCAGGGCTGTTTCTTTAGCTTGCTTGAGTTCCACCATATACTTAGCCTGCTGTTTGAGGATGCCCCGGTCGGTCCGTCGCAACAGAATATACAGGTATCCAACCAATCCGGTCAGGAGAATCAATGCCGTCGCCAACGACACGAGAAGAAGCCGGCGGAACGCCGCCTTAGCTTCCGAAATATCTTCAGTAGCTTCCAGCGTATTGGATTGTTCAGCCGGCAATTCGGCCAGTTCGTCTGAAGCGTCCTCCAGTGTCTGCCGGTTGGATTGATTCATGCTACTTTGATGCGTGTTCACCAAAACAACAACGAAACCGCCGATCAACAACAGTAATACGATTGCCAGTGGGATCAGCAGTTGGCGCTGGACGGGCTTAACCGAGGTTTTCCCTTCGGACAGGATCGCCGCCATCCCCGCCCCCGATACTTTTTTGTAACGTGCCTGCATGAGCGTACAACTTTCACAAATACAACAAATAATGAGAGTATCGGTATAAATAAGCCGGTGTATTAGCCGAATAACGTTCGGATTTGCGTCTCAATCCTGAGGTTGAAATCGAGCCTGTAATTTCTTGCAATTAAAAAGATTGAAACACGATTGGCTGGGGACACGCTGAAATCGCCGAGGAAGGTACTTGCCACAGCCAGGCAAACGCATCGTATCCTCAGCAACCGTCACTCTGATTCCGATAACATGAAACCCTTCCAAAATGGATGCCTGCTTACCAATTAGGAAGTTCGTCAAGATTCAACGATTTATCGGTATTATCTGATACTATTCCGCACACTGTTGTTCTTCAGTCCACCGCCCGCAAAAAAAAAAGTCCCTGAGATTAACTCACACCGAAGATTTGCCGAGCACTGGTGACGAAGCATTACATGGGGCTGAAATACTAAATGGGGGTTAGTCAGGCAATATAGTGAACAACCAGATGATAGAACAAGATTAGCCTGCTCACGAATAAAAAAGTCTGGACAAAACTTTCAAGCGAAAAGCTTGAAGAAGCTAATCGCAGAGAAAACGATAACTGACTTTCTATTTCTGGGAAACAGTGCCGACGTCAAACTAAACAGCGAACGGTCATGTCAGAGACCGGGCAATTAAAGGACAGTCGGTACCGTTTCTCAGTGCATAGTGTTTCTTTAACTAAACAGTGTTTAATGTAAAGAGTATAAGGAGATTTTATTATGGCTGAAGTGACAGCTCAAACAGAGCAATTGAACAAAGCAATATCGGAAAAGGAAGGCAAATACCTAACTTTTGCTCTAGCCAACGAGGAGTATGGGCTGGAGATTCTAAAGGTACGTGAGATTTTTGGATATATGGATATAACCGCCGTCCCGCAGACGCCTGCGCATGTCAAGGGCGTTATAAATCTGCGTGGACAAGTAATACCCGTAATCGACCTTCGGGCCAAGTTTGGTATGGAAACAACAGAAGTTACTGAGGAGACGTGTATTATTGTTGTGGAGACTACTCGGGATGGCCGCAATATCAGCACCGGCATTGTGGTCGATCACGTCTCGGAGGTTCTCGATATTGCCGGTGAGGATATAGAAGCGGCCCCGCAGTTTGGCTCATCGGTTAATACCGATTTTATCCTCGGCATGGGCAAGATCGGTGATTCCGTCAAGATATTGCTGGATATCGACGAGGTGCTTGCGAATGTGGACCTGGCCGTCGGCCATGGCTTAGTTGAGGTGCGAACCGACGAAGGCAAGCAGTCTCAACCCGAGCAGGGACAGCAGGAGCAACCTCAGCCTGAGCAGACCGAACCTGAGCAAACAGAACAGGAACAGCCGGGAGAAGGACAACCTGAGTAACGTTCTACAAAGGAGATTAGACGATGGCATTTACTTACTTTTTCAGAGACATGCAGACTTTGGAACTAATCCACAAGGATGTACTGCCGGTGATAAGGGGGCACAGGTATATCGATATCTGGGATGCCGGTTGCGCCCATGGCCCCGAGCCGTACTCGATCGCTATTATCCTGCGTGAGAAGATGTCCCGCATGCTTTTCCGCAATGTGCGCATCTACGCCACAGACATTGACACCAGCGATCAGTTCGGTCAAACCATTAGTGATGGAGTTTACCCTGAAGGTGAAATCAAACGAATTCCCGGCGAGATTCGGCGCAAGTACTTTACCAAAGCCGACGAGCCGAATAATTACCGGCTCATTGACGAAATAAAGTCGCGTGTTTCTTTCGTAAAACATGATTTGCTGTCGCTGGAACCGGTGCGAACGGGCTTTAGCCTTATCGTGTGCAAAAATGTGCTGCTGCATTTTAACCGGCAGCAGCGAGTAGATGTCATCCGTATGTTTCATTCGACCCTGCGCCAAGGTGGATTCCTGCTGACTGAACAAACACAGAAGCTGCCCCCGGAGGCCAAGGAATTATTCCAGCAGGCAACGCCTGAAGCGCAGGTCTTTGGAAAGTTGGAAGTTTGTTCCGAAATGAGAATTTGAAGTAAATTAGGTTATTAAGAAATTTTTTCAGGAGAATAATATTATGGCAAAGAAAACAACAACACAAAGGAATAATGCCGTCCGCTCGCAGTCAAGCAATACTGCTGTTTTTGAAGAGATTCAGCGATTGGTTGAGGCCACAGTGAATGGCAAGCTTGACGAACGTGCGAGAGTTGACCAGTTCGATGGTCAGGACAAGGTGATGCTTCAGAGTATCAATGAATTGATAGATGCTTTTGTTGGGCCGATTAACGTTACCGCCGAGTATATTGACCGGATCAGCAAGGGCGATGTGCCTGAGAAGATTACGGACGAGTACAAGGGCGACTTCAACGAGGTCAAGAACAACCTTAACCAGTGCATTGACGCGTTGAACCTGATGGTAGGCGACGCAGACGGCCTGGTTCAGGCGGCCATAGAGGGCAAGCTGGACACCCGTGCGGATGCTGAGAAGCATCAGGGTGATT
>DAOVMB010000275.1 GCA_030630905.1 Sedimentisphaerales bacterium | reverse complement strand
ATCCTGGGCCTGGTTCGTATTGAGCGAATAGCTTTGTTGCGGCATGTCGAAATTTGAAACTACCTGGTCGATCAACCGGTAGCAATCGTGCAGCAGCACGCCGCCGCCGGCGAGTTTCGGATCGGTCCGCCAGCCGGGCTCCGGATGATCGCCGACGATGCAGAAAGCAGTCATAAGAAAGATATGCTCGATCTCGCCTTCTTTAAGAAGTTTCCGCAGTTCAACATAACTGCGAGCATACCGGCTCAAATTGGCAATTGCAAATTGTATATCCTGCTCTTCGCCCAGTCGGACAAACTCCGCTGCCTCTTCGAAATCCCTCGCTGCAGGCGCCAGCTTCAAGACGTTGAATTTCTTCTTCATCGCCATCCGCACGTATTCATCGCAACTGTGCATCGGCGCGGCCAGCAGCAGGCAATCGAGCTGATTCTGTATAATCAATTGCCTGTAATCATCGTAAGCGATACATTGGTATTCGGCAGCAATCTTCTCGGCAAGATTCGTATCCTTATCGGCCACTGCCTGAACTTCAATACAATCCACTGCCTCGGACGCTTTCAGCAGAAGCTGCCCGCCAGAATTGAGACCAAGTATCGCCGTGTTCAGTTTACCGTTACTCATACTCGCAAACACTCCTACATTTGCGCTCTGCCAAAAATCGTACGAAACAAATCCAATAAAACGCTAATTTTACTTCGATTATGCAAAAAAGAAACAATTAAAACCAAATTTTACTCCCTGGGATATGCCTTCTATGTGAAATCTATGCCAAAGCGAGTTTATAAGGAACCAAATGATGCGCCGATATGTGTGTTGCCTTTATCGGAATCGCCGGTACTATAGTTCATGATTCGAATAGAAAAACAGTGAATTTGAAAGAGTCCGAAATGAATAGGAACAGAACTCTACTACTAACAATTGTAATCCCGTGGTCATTGGCTCAATTCATGCCGGTGACGCGTTCTTTTGCACAAGAGTCCAAATGGATAGACATCGCTTCACGCAGGGAGCTGTTTGCCGACTCTTATCTTATCGATTGCCTTGACGGGATTCGTCTGGTATTGCATCGCCCACGCGATGAAGGCCCGGTGCTAAAATTCGACAAATCATGGGAAGGGCCTTTCTGCGGTTACTGTACTGTCATCAGGGACGGGAACAAGTACCGCTTTTATTACCGGGGGCTACCGGAAGCCGGCAGAGACGGCAGCGAGCGGGAAGTCACCTGCTACGCCGAATCGTCGGACGGCGTCAATATCTCCAAACCCAAGCTCAATTTATTCGCCGTAAAAGGATCGAAATCAAACAATGTAATCCTGGCCGATGCCGCTCCGGTAAACCACAATTTTAGTCCGTTCCTCGACAGGAGGCATGGCGTCCCGGAAGACCGGCGTTACAAGGCTCTCGGAGGAACCCAAAAAAGCGGCCTGATTGCATACATCTCCGCCGACGGTATCCACTGGAGAAAACTCCGCCAGGAACCCGTCTTCACAAAGGGACTATTCGATTCCCAGAATGTTGCCTTCTGGTCCGACAATGAACAATGTTATCTCTGCTACTTCCGAACCTGGACCGGCACAGGCTATTCCGGTTTCCGCAGCGTCAGCCGAACGACATCGAGGGATTTTATAAACTGGACCGAACCGGAACAAATGAGTTTCGGCGATACACCGCTTGAGCATATTTACACAAACCAGACACATCCCTATTTCCGAGCGCCTCATATCTACATATCGATTGCCGCCCGGTTTCTGCCCGGCAGGCAAATTCTCAGCGGCGAACAGGCAAAGCAGGTAAATGTGAATCCCGACTATTTCAAAGACTGCTCCGACGCAGTCTTAATGACATCCCGCGGCGGCAATATCTATGACCGGACTTTCATGGAAGGTTTCATCCGCCCGGGCATCGGTCTGCAAAACTGGGTTTCCCGCTCCAATTATCCCGCCCTGAACGTTGTTCAAACCGGACCTGCCGAAATGTCACTCTATGTCCAGCACGATTACGCTCAGCCGACCGCGCATCTGCGCCGTTACTCGCTGCGAATCGATGGTTTTGCTTCAGTTTATGCTCCTTATGAAGGCGGCAGTATTACTACCAAGCCATTCATTTTCACTGGAAAGAAGCTGTTGCTGAACTTTGCCACTTCCGCTCCGGGATTTATAAAAGTCGAAATCCAGGATGCCGATGGAAAATCCATTCCCGGCTATTACTTTAAAGACGCAGAGGAACTAATAGGAAATTATATCGAGCATCCCGCCGCATGGCGAAATGGAACCGATGTAAGCTCACTTTCCGGCCGACCAATACGCCTCAAATTCGTTATGAAGGACGCCAATCTCTACTCGTTACAATTCCATCCCTGACGTCTATTCTTTGTCGAAAAGTGGATCGAGTAAGCTGTTATATTCAGCCTGTAAACTATCAAGATTTACGTGGTTGACGTCGCCACGGTGGATAATGAGGCGATAGCGCAAAATGAGCGGCTTCTCCCGAGACAGCGGGACCGGGTGACGGCCCGGATAAACCGGATTCTGGGCGCTGCCCTTTCTCCTCAGTATCCATCGCTGCCGATAGCCCGGCGAGGAGCTGTGACATAGTATCGCCAATCCGCTTGTCTTGCCTTTCCCGCCGAGATTGCCTGAAAAGTCCAGCCAGGGGCCGGCTTCCACGGAAAGTGTTGTCGGTTCTACGGGACCGTTGGTGCCGGTGAATGCAAGGCCGTCGGGCAATGGTATTCGTGTCGTGAAGCCGCCGTAGCCTTTAGCGTCTTCGGAGCCGCCCAGACGCATATCATCCTTCAATGCGAGCAGCTCAATCTGGAAATCAATCTTGCGGATGTCACCTTCGGCACGATGAACCCGGATGGTTGTCGTCTCTTTGACAAACGGCCGCTGTTTTCCATCTGCATCGGTCAGGAGCGGGGATTTCCAGTACACGTGAAGCTTCAGGGCACACGATTGCGAATCTACGGTCAAAATTTCGGCATCGTAGACATCCCAGAAAAAATCTTTTGCCGCCCAGGAGTCTCCGAGTTTCTTATCACCGAGCCATACCTGGTGCCAGGCCCAGAATATGCCGCGGTGGTGTGGATGGTCGGCCGGAAAATCCTCGGTCAGGATTTCGCCGTCAAGGCCGTAGAGGGGATGAACGTAATTGGCGCGTGTATATTTTCCATCCATGGATTTGTGCTGACGCTGATAGAACATTACCTTTTTTTCGCCCTCTGCGATGCTGAAGCCCTGGCCGGTTTCCGATATGTTGATAGGATTGAGTGTTGCTGCCCCGGTCTGATTCCCGCCCGGGCTGCAACCTGCGAGCGCTACAAGGACCGCCGAAACCACCAACATTGTTGAAAAGTTATTCCCGAAATATCTCATGCCTTTATCACTTTGAAAAAAAAGATAGCTTTTTGGCCTTACAATTTTCCCTGTTCGTTCCGACAGTAAAAACCGCCGGATCACCATTGTCGGCACAAAACCATTATAGACCTTCAATTGCCACATCATCAACAAAAATCAGCCTTACGCCATAGACTTATCGCTATGAATTTTTTCTACATCCACTACGTACTTATTTTCTTTCCTGGTGAGAGTATCTTGTAAAAGCAACCGGAGAACTGGTATTTTCAGGGGAACTTCGGTATCATAGGACAGTGAACATGGAAGAATGTAGTCAAATTAATGTTAAACGGAAAATCCCGTTTTGTAGATTCGCATTGATAAGGAGAATGCAAATGAACTCATTCAGTAAGATCCGGAATACCAACGGCAAAATCAGTCAACTCCGTAGCTATGTTTACTTTTTTGCAATGGTGGCCGTAGTAATGTGCCTTTTCCTGGGCAGTTGTGGAGCAAACGCACAGATACAACTTACCAACCAGGCGTCACCGCCATTCGTAGAGTCAACAGATTTTGATCCAGCCATACCGTCGCCGGAATCGATAATAGGCCACGCTGTTGCTGCAAAGGCGGTTCGCTATCATTCACTTATACGCTATCTGCAAACTTTAGCAGAGGCATCGAAACAGGTAACACTTACAGCTTATGGTCAGACACACGAGGGCCGGACGCTCTACTACCTTACTATCACCAGCGAAGCCAACCATAAACGGCTTGCCCGGATCAAAGCCGACAATGCAAAACTTTCGGACCCGCGCAAGCTTAACGGATCCGAGCAGGCAAACCGGCTCGTCAAAACTCTGCCGGCCGTCGCATGGCTCAATTACAGCATCCACGGCGACGAACTTTCAAGTACTGATGCGGCCTTGTATGTCGCATATCATTTAGCTGCGGCAAGAGATGATGCTAATCGAAAACTGTTAGATCAAGTTGTGATCCATATTAATCCCTTGGTGAATCCCGACGGCAGAGAACGGTATCTGAGCCATCTCGAACAGTTGACCGGTGTAGTTTCGAGTCCCGATCTTCAGTCGATGCAGCACCAGGCTCTCTGGTCACGGGGGCGAGGAAACCATTATTTGTTCGACCTCAACCGCGACTGGCTCGTGCATCTTCAGCCGGAAGTTCGTGACTTGGCCCGGCAGGTTCTGTCGTGGAATCCGCATTTGTTGGTGGACTCGCACGAGCAGAGCGGT
>DAOVMB010000037.1 GCA_030630905.1 Sedimentisphaerales bacterium | reverse complement strand
GCCTTTCCTGACAGGGGATACAAAATATGAAATTGAACTATTATCCGGAGACAGATTCGCTATATATCGACCTTGCTGAGCGGTCGAGCGCCAAGAGCAAAGAAGTTTCTGAAGGAGTCGTTCTCGACTACGACGCAAATGGCAATCTTGTGGGCATTGACATCGACAACGCCAGCAAGAAGCTGGAGCTAAAAACGCTTGTGCTGAATAAGATGCCCGCTGATGTACTTAGCCTTTCAGCATAGTGGAATTGGCATCACAGGTGGGACTCAAAATCTCGTCCGGTTCACTCAGAGTGTGGGTTCGAATCCCACTTCCGGCAGTTATTCGTCGCGCGTATCACGTGAAGTGCATTGCGTTTAGTATTGTCATTCCCGCGAAAGCAGGAATCTATTATCTCTACTTAGTCTATGACGTGAAAGGAAGTAAGCCATTTACAATCTCATCAATCAAAATATCAATGTGATCCTAAACCACTTACGTGAAATGAACGTTATGAAATACGATTGGTTGGTTGAAACATTAGAACACACAAACGTCGAAGCTAACAACGACTTCCAGAGGAAATATCGAGTTTATTGGGTTATGAACCAAGCGCGACTATCACAACCTTTTTACCAAACATACTTCAATCTTCTGGAACAAAACAAAAACAATCCCGAAGTTTCCATCCAAGACATCTGCCGGACTCTGTATAATGTCGCGGCTCGTGGAAATAAGCGGACGCTTCAGTTCTCGTTTGCTACAAAACTCGTTCACATGATAAACCGCTCCAAGCCTATTTATGATAAAAGGATCTGTGACTTCTATTATCTACCAGAAGCAAGACCAAGGCAGGAATTTAGCATCAGATTGGACAACTGTCTCCAGTCATACAATTTTTTATGTCAGGAATATGACCGTGTTATACGCGAAAACCTACTCGAACATTCCATCGGAACATTCAGACGCGAATTTCAAACGGAACATTTCACAGACATAAAAATTATTGACTCACTCATCTGGTCCTTCGTAAAACTTGCCAGACAAGGCCGCTTTCGTGATCGGACGTTTCGCCACTAATAATTCGGTTTTCACAACCGAAAAACGTCCGCTGCTCGATTTGCAAAGACTGTAGCTCACTTTGTTACAAAAGGCGAGAGTTCGCGGAGTTGGTTGATTATCGGGGGGAGCTTTTCGATGGTGTAGTCGACCTCGTCCTCGGTATTGTATCGGCTCAGGCTGAATCGGATGGAGCCGTGGGCGGCGGTGAAGGGCACGCCCATCGCACGCAGGACGTGACTGGGCTCCAGCGAGCCTGATGTGCAGGCCGAGCCGCTGCTGGCACAAATTCCATATTTGTCCAGCATCAACAGGATCGCTTCGCCCTCGATGTACTCGAAGCTGATATTGGTCGTATTGGGCAGGCGATTATCCGGATCGCCGTTGAGCCGGCAGTCCGGGCACTTCTGCAATATTGTTCTCTCAAGTTTGTCGCGCAGGGCTTTGACTTTGCTGTTCTCGGCTTCGAGGTTTTCCGCCGCCAGTTCGCAGGCTTTGCCCATGCCGACGATTCCGGGGACATTTTCCGTGCCGGCCCTTCGCCCCGCTTCCTGGTGACCGCCCAGCATAAACGGCGACAGCCGTGTCCCCTTGCGAACGTAGAGGACACCTACGCCCTTCGGCGCGTGCAGCTTATGGCCCGATAGACTGAGCAGATCGATATTGCTTTTTGAGAGGTCCAGCGGGATTTTGCCGACGGCCTGCACCGCGTCGGTATGGAAAAGCGCCCCTTTGCTTGTGACTAATTCGGCGATATCCTCGATTGGAAACACGGTGCCCGTTTCATTGTTGGCGTACATGATTGTCACCAGGGCGGTATCGTCGTCGAGATGCTCTTCCAGCTCGGCCATGTCGAGCCTGCCCTGTCTGTCCACGCTCAGCTCGACAATCATATAACCGTGATTTTCCAACTCCCGGCAAACCGCCAGCACGGCCGGATGCTCAACTCTCGTGGTTATGACTATGCGCCTGTTTGGCGCCGCGGCCAGCACACCTTTGATTGCGGTGTTGTCACTTTCGGTGCCGCCGCCCGTAAAAACAATCTCGCTCGTTTCGCAGCCAAGCAGGCCGGCCACCTGCTCGCGCGCCCGGCGGATTCTTCGGCCTATCTGCCCGCCGAACGTGTGCATACTCGAAGGGTTGCCGTACAACTCACAGAACAGCGGCTTTACCTCTTCAAGCACTTCCTCGGCGACTTTTGTCGTGGCATTATTATCGAAATATACGGTCTTCATGATTTACTCTCTGTGATTGTGGGGCTCTTGTGCGGACTCTTTGTCTTCTTCGACGAAAAGGTCTTTGGAAACGAATTCTCTCAGCTTGGCCTCGACCACGTCTTTCATTGTGAACTCCGTCAGCCTGCACTGGGCGCACATTCCTCTGAATGCAACGATTACTTTACTTCCTTCGACATCGATCAGCTCGATATTGCCGCCGTGAGCACGCAGGGCGGGCCGGATTTGTTCGTTAATCGTCTGCTGAATGAGCTGGATCTTTTGGATGTTCGTCAGCTTGCCTGCCCGGCGCGGCGCCGATACGGGAACTCCTTTGACCTTGTCGCCCTGAATTTTTTCT
Source organism: Sedimentisphaerales bacterium (assembly GCA_030630905.1). Lineage (GTDB taxonomy): Bacteria > Planctomycetota > Phycisphaerae > Sedimentisphaerales > Anaerobacaceae > JAFGPJ01. Next base: position 9,153 of record DAOVMB010000037.1, on the reverse strand, counting down.
ATGATTTTCTCGATTTCGCTTTGGCAGCCGCCGCAGCCGCCGCCTGCTTTGCAGTAGTTGGTGACTTCTTCGACGGTTGTCAGGTCGTTTTCAAGGATAACCCTCTCTATTTCCTGTTCGGTGACGCCGAAGCAGGTACAAACGATAGTGCCTTCAAGCTCATGTTTTTTCTTGCCGCCGCTTCGGTAATTATCGATTGCTGCTTCGAGAGCTTCTCTGCCCATTACCGAGCAGTGCATTTTCTGCTCCGGCAGCCCTCCCAGGTAGTCGGCAATGTCTTTGTTGGTCAACTTGGCGGCTTCGTCCAGCGTAAGACCTTTAATCATCTCGGTCAACACCGATGATGTCCCAATGGCGCTTGCGCAGCCGAATGTCTTGAACTTTGCTTCGGCGATTTTACCGTTCTCATCGAGCTTGAAAGTCAGCTTCAGGGCATCGCCGCAAGCCAGAGAGCCGACCTCGCCGACGCCGTCCGGCTCTTCTATTTCACCGACGTTCCGCGGATTGAAAAAATGGTCCTTGAGCTTATCTGTGTATTCCCACATGGTTTCGTATCTCGTATATCGTATATCGCATATCGTCATTCCTGCGAAAGCAGGAATCTACAACCATTCAACATTTTATTAATTACCAATATCCTGTCATAATTAATTCCATAACTTGTCATTCCCGCGAAAGCGGGAATCCAGAAACAGCAGCATCTTGGATTCCGCATCAAGTGCGGAATGACAACTTACCTGATTAAAGTTGACTAAGAACTAGCTTTCAACGCATGGTCAAAATCAGCAATTATATCATCGATATTCTCTGTGCCTGCTGATACACGAATATAATCGTTTGTTACGCCGGCCGCAAGCTGTTCTTTTTCGCTGAGCTGCTGATGGGTAGTGCTGGCCGGGTGAATTACCAAGGTTTTACTGTCGCCGATATTCGCCAGATGACTGGCCAATTTGACGCTGTTAATAAACTTAACGCCGGCTTCTTTTCCACCCTTGATTCCGAAGCCCAGAATAGCACCCTGTCCGTCCGGCAGGTATTTCTCGGCCAATTTGTAGTCAGGATGCGATTCAAGCCCCGGGTAGTTCACCCACGTGACTTGCGGCTGTTTTTCGAGCCACTGTGCCAGCTTCAGCGCGTTCTCGGAGTGCCTTGGCATACGCAGATGCAGCGTTTCGAGCCCCTGCAAAAACAGAAACGCGTTGAACGGCGACATACAGCTACCCATATCGCGAAGGAACTGGGTCCTGGCTTTAATGATGTATGCCAGTTCACCAACGGCCTCAACATATTTTACGCCGTGATAGCTCGGGTCCGGCTCGGTCAGTTCAGGGTACCGGCCGTTCGTCCAGTCGAATTTGCCCGAATCGATAATTGCACCGCCAATACTTGTGCCGTGCCCACCTATAAATTTTGTGCAGCTATGAACGACAATATCGATGCCATGTTCGATCGGCCTAAAAAGAATCGGTGTGGCAACCGTATTGTCGCAAATAACCGGCATGCCGTTTTTGTGAGCTATCCCGGCGATCTTTTCATACTGCAAAATATCATTCTTGGGATTGCCGATGGTCTCGATATAAATCAGCCGAGTATTATCCTTGATCGCCTTAGCAAAATTCTCCGGGTCCTTCGGATCGACAAAAGTCACTTCAATGCCAAGCTTGGCAAAAGTATGGCTGAAGAGCGTCACTGTCCCGCCGTAAAGCGAATTCGAGGACACAATATGACTACCGGCACCGCAAATGTTGAAGATGCTCACATATATCGCTGACTGGCCAGAGCTGAATGCCAGGCCTCCCACTCCGCCTTCCAGGGCCGCCAGCCTCTTTTCCAGCACATCCGTCGTTGGATTCATCAGCCTGGTGTAAATATTGCCGAACTCCTTCAGCGCAAAAAGATTGGCAGCGTGATCCGTATTCTTAAAAACGTAACTGGTTGTCTGATAAATCGGTACGGCTCTGCTCAAAGTATCTGAATCGACTTGCTGACCCGCATGCAGAGCCAACGTCTCCAGGCGATAATTTGTATTTTCGTCCATTTTATTTCCTTATAAATATCTAAGAACAGCATTCCTCCAAACGATATTCGATATTTTTTCCAAAAATTTTATTCTTCGCTCGTTACATAAATTACCTGCTCGGCAAAAAGATTAGGCGCAAATCTTACCGGGCTGAGAGCTGTTTTATTCAAAGGGATCCTTTTTTCGACTTTTACCCCCAGCTTCCTGCAAAGCCGGTCGAAATCTTTGAGCGATAAACAATGTATATTAGGCGAGTTGCACCAGTCAAACGGAAGTTGCCTGGTTACTGGCGCTTTGCCCTGGAAGAGCAGTTGTGCTCTGCACCGCCAGTGAGCGAAGTTCGGAAAGCTGACGATTACTTTCCTGCCGACCCGCAGCAATTCGGCAAAAACCTTTTCGGGATTCTTTATCGTCTGCACTGTCTGGGAGAATATGACATAGTCATAACTTTTGTCGGTGTAGTTTTCCAAACCTTGTTCGATGTCCTGCTGTATGATAGGCAGCCCTTTCTCTACACAAGCCCGGACAAGGTCCTGGTCGAGCTCGATACCCATGCCTTTAATGTTCTTGTCGGCAGAAAGATTTGCCAGCAACTGGCCATCGCCGCAGCCGATATCCAAAACGGTGCTGTTTGGCTCTATCAGAGATTCAATCTCCTCATAATCGATGCGGATTCGTGTGGCCTGCTTAATATTAAGCTCCGGTGAATTGTCATGGATTGTTGTTTTACTGCTTGTCTTTTTCGCTTCGGGCCGATAGGTGGCATCCAGGAAACCGGAAATAAATGAGCCCAACGTATCAGGCTCCAGCAGAAACGCATCGTGACCGTACGGCGAGGCAATATCGCAAAAACTAACGTCTTTGTCGTTAGCCACAAGGGTGTCAACTATAGTCCTGGATTGAGTGGGAGTAAAGAGCCAGTCGCTTGTAAAACTGATTACCAGAAATCTGCAGCTCGTATTTGCAAAGGCATTCTTTAGAGAGCCGTAGTCTTTTCCCATGTCGAAATAATCCGCCGCCTTGGTTATGTAAAGATAACTATTAGCGTCGAACCTTCCCACGAAGCTCTGCCCCTGATGGTCCAGATATGTCTCAACGGCAAACTCAGAGTTGAAATCGTAATTATAGCTATGAGAGTTTTGCAGCTCCCGCCCGAACTTTTCGCGCATGCCCTGCTCCGACAGGTATGTTATATGCCCGATCATCCGTGCTATTGCCAGGCCTTCGTCCGGGCCTTTTCCATCGGTGTATTGCCCGCCTGAAAAATTCGAATCCGCTAATATCGCATTTCGTCCCACCGCATCGAACGCGATAGATTGTGCCCCGAGATGTGTAGTCGTGGCAATCGGAATGGCGGCTTTAACAAAGTCCGGGTACGCAATCGACCATTGCAAAACCTGCATTCCGCCAATCGAGCCGCCGATTACTGCTAAAAGGCCGTTTATACCAAGCTTGTCGAGCATGAGTTTTTGGACTTTCACCATATCGGCTATAGTAATAATAGGAAATTCAAGTCCATAAGGCTTGCCTGATGCCGGATTAATCGAAGATGGTCCCGTTGTCCCGCTGCAGCCGCCAAGGAAATTTGAACAGATAACAAAGTACTTGTTTGTATCTATCCCCTTGTCCGGGCCGACCATAGCATCCCACCACCCGGGCTTGCTGTCGTCGGGACTGTTTATGCTTGCAACGTGAGCATTGCCGCTGAGGGCGTGACAAATCAAGATTACGTTGTCCCCGGCCTCATTAAGCTTGCCGTACGTCTCATAGGCTACATCGACTGGAGCCAACTTCTTGCCGCACTCTAACTCTAAGGGCTTCTCAGGCTCGATGACTCGAATAGTCCCGGCTTGCACTGTGCCAACAGAATTTTTTTCTTTCTCCGCCATTCTTATTCTTCCGGCAAAATCTCCACCATCCTGTCGAGGGACTTTTTCGCTTTGATTCTTATTTCTTCAGGGACTGTAATTTTGTATTGCATTTCCTGCAACGAGCCGATTACCTTGTCCAGGGTAATCTTCTTCATATTGGGACAGATCGCCCTGTCACTGGCCGGGAAGAATTCAGTTTCGGGATTCTGCTTTTTCAAGGTGTGGATTATCCCGATCTCAGTTGCTATTATGAACCGTTTTGCCGTGCTCCTGGCGGCAAACTTGAGCATCTGACCGGTGCTAAGCAGCTCATCCGAAACGTCTTTGACCGGTTCGGTACATTCCGGATGCGTCATGACAACCGCATCGGGATATTTTGCCCTTGCGGCCTTTATATCATCGGTGGTTATCAGCACGTGTGTTGTGCAATAGCCGGGCCATAGCACGAGCTTTCGGCCGGTTCGTTCGGCGACAAACTGGCCGAGATGCTGGTCCGGCACAAAAAGAATTCGCTTGTCTTCCGGCAGAGACTTGACGACTTCGACCGCGTTGGCGCTTGTACAACAATAATCGCTTTCGGCCTTGACCTCGGCCGAGCTGTTGACATAACAGACCACCAGCGCATCGGGATTTTCCTGCTTGAGCTGACGCAGTTGTTCGGCGGTAATCATATCAGCCATCGGACAACCGGCGGACTTCTCCGGCAGGAGAACCGTTTTTTCCGGTGAGAGAATCGCCGCGGTTTCCGCCATAAACCGAACGCCGCAGAAAACGATCACATCCGCATCAGTCTCCGACGCCTGGATGCTCAGACCCAGCGAGTCGCCCGTAAAATCGGCCAGGTCCTGTATCTCGCCGGGCTGGTAGTTGTGGGCGAGTATCACTGCGTCACGCTCGGCTTTTAATTTTTCGATTTGCTTGATCAACTGTTCATGCATTTTATATCTCATAAATACCGCCTTCGGTCCTGGGATTTCTGCATACCAAGTCGGCGGTGGCGGTGGTCACGGTAAATCCGGCGGGCACGGACTGTTTGACCCAGACGTTGCCGCCGATTATGGCGCCCTTGCCAATCGTGACGTCACCTAATATGGTCGCCTCGGCATAAATTGTTACATCGTCCTCTATAGTCGGATGTCTTTTCTTGCCCTTGATGATCCTGCCTCTTTCGTCCTTCGGGAAACTCATCGCCCCGAGGGTTGTACCCTGATAGATTTTTACATTGTCACCTATTATCGTTGTCTCACCGATTACGACGCCCGTGCCGTGATCGATGAAGAAATTCCCGGCTATTGTCGCTCCCGGGTGTATGTCAATGCCGGTCCTGGAATGTGCGCATTCGCTCATAATCCGCGGAATCAACGGTATCTGCCGGAGATACAATTCGTGGGCAATGCGATAGGTCGCAATAGCCATGATGCAGGGATAGCTTATCACGATTTCCTCGTATGATTTCGCCGCGGGGTCGCCATCGAAAGCAGCGCCGACGTCACCTTTCAGCAATTCCCTGATTTTCGGTAGCTGCGTCAATAAATGCAAAGTGGCATCTTCCGCCATTGCCCGGCAGTCCCCGGTGTCACAATCCTGCATCCTGCACTGATACTTATTGGCTTTTTCGATTTGTTCGGACAGCTCCGAAAATACGTGGTAGAGAATGTCGATAACGATAAAGTCGATATTCGATTTTTTTACCGATCTTTTGCCCGTATAACCCGGAAAGAGAATTTCAGTAAGCAACTCGAGGACCTCTAAAATCTTGTCCCGCACGGGTAGATTAGAGACGTCGATAAAATTGATGCCGGAATCACCCTTGTAGGTCTGGGTTATTTCGTCAACGATATCCTTAATTTTTTGATCGGTAAGCCTGCTCTTCCGCATTGTTGGAATCTTTCAAAACGCTGCACGCCTTGGTTTTTAACCATACATTTCAGTTGAGATATATCGTTCGCCGGTGTCACATACGAAGGTCACGATGACTTTGCCTTCATTTTCCTGTTGTTGCGAAAGCTGTACTGCGGCCCACACATTGGCGCCGCCGCTTATACCGGAAAGGATACCTTCCTTCGACGCAAGCTGCCGGGCCGTCTCAAGAGCATCTTCGTTTGCGACCTGGATAATGTCATCGATAATATCGACATTCAGAACATCCGGCACAAATCCCGCTCCGATACCCTGTATCTTATGCGGTCCGGGATTTCCGCCTGACAACACAGGTGAGTCCTTCGGCTCAACCGCCACAACTTTCACGTTTTCGTTCTTTGCCTTCAGCGCCTCGCCACAGCCTGTGAGAGTACCACCGGTGCCGACGCCGGCGACAAGAATGTCGATCCGGCCGTCCGTGTCATTCCATATTTCTTGTGCCGTAGTTTCCCTGTGGATTTGAGGATTCGCCGGATTCTTGAACTGCTGTGGCATAAAAGAATTGGGACTCTGCGCAACAAGCTCTTCGGCCTTTGCAATCGCACCGGCCATGCCCAAATCGGCGGGAGTAAGCACAAGCTCGGCGCCGAATATCTTTAATATCTTCCTTCGCTCGATGCTCATCGATTCAGGCATTGTCAATATCAAACGATGTCCTCTTGATGCACAGATGAAAGCAAGGCCGATGCCCGTATTGCCGCTGGTCGGTTCGATCACGAGCGTGTCTTTCGTTATAAGCCCCTTTTTTTCTGCGGCCCTGATCATGGACAGGGCAATCCTGTCTTTCACACTTCCGGATGGATTTTTGGATTCGAGCTTAGCCAGAATAGTGGCCTTGTCCGAGCCGAGCTTGTTAATTTGAACTAATGGAGTATACCCGACCACGGCCGTGATATCCTCGAATATCGCACTCATAACTTCTTCTCCATCTGTATCATATCTGATAATCCAATTTCTTCTCGTCATTTGCCTTGTCGATCAAATCCTGCAGGGTTACCGCTTCCAGGACTTTTTCAATAGCTTGCTCTACCTGCATCCAGAGATACCTGGCCGCACAGTCAGCAGATCGTAAACAGTAATCTTCGTTTTCGACACATTCGACCGTAGTTACGGTGCCTTCCAGCCTATGCAGGACTTCGTTCAGTTTAATCTGATTCGGGGCCTTGGCGAGCAAATACCCCCCTTTGGAGCCTCGGATACTCCTTACAAAGCCTGCTGACCTGAGGATTGCCATCAGTTGCTCAAGGTATTTGACGGATATATTCTGCCGTTGAGCAATGATTTTAAGCTGTAAAGGCCTATTGCTGTCGTTTTGGGCTAATTCTATTATTGCCCTTACTGCATACCTGGTTCTTGTCGAAAGTTTCATAATGTATTTCCCTGTTATTCCTACTGCAATAGTAGCGTATTATACGAATTTATCAATACTAAGTGCAATGGAAAAAATAAATTTCCCAAAAAACTTGCTAATTTCTTTTCTATTAGTAATTTACATCACATAATCGTTGAATATTTTCAAAAAATAGGATTTAATGCCAGTTTAATGGCCAATTCGCTTGACGGCTATGCCGGCTACCACTAAAATAGTAGAAGTTAGTTTCAAGCTATTTGAAATAGGATACTGCGGATGGCCAAAAGTACCGCGAAAAAAGTTGTGTTTATTTCCTCTTTCCCTCCAAGAAAATGTGGAATTGCGACCTTCACATCGGACCTGATAGATAGTACCGCTTTAGCCGCAAAGGGCGAATTCGAACCTCTCGTGGTCGCAATGCGGTCGGAAGATCACAAGTATAATGATCCCGTGAAGTTTGAAATCCGCCAAAATGTCAAGAGCGATTATATTTGTGCTGCCGATTATATTAATTTCAGTCACGTTGACGTAGTCTCTGTTCAGCACGAATTCGGCCTTTTCGGCGGCGAGGCCGGTTCGTATCTGAGCCTGCTGCTCAACAGGCTAAAGGTCCCGGTAATAACAACTCTACATACAGTCCTCGACGATCCGAACCCGTCTTACTACAAGTCGTTAGTGGATATCTGTAAAGCCTCCTATAGAGTCATCACAATGAACGAACGAGGCGTCAGTATGCTTCGGGACATCTATAATATACCCACAAGAAAAGTAAAACTGATCGCGCACGGCATCCCTGATTTGCCTTTCGTTGACAGTAACTATTACAAGCATAAATTTGGTCTGGAAGACCGCAGAACGATTTTGACATTCGGCCTGCTCAGCAAGAATAAGGGGATCGAGGTAATGCTCAAGGCGATGCCGTCTATCGTCAAGGCTGAGCCGTCCGTGATCTATATCATTCTGGGCATGACGCACCCAAACGTACTGAAACACGAGGGGGAATCGTATCGATTCGGTCTCCAGCAAATGGTCAAAGACTTAAATCTGCAGGAACACGTGATCTTTCACAACAGATTCGTCGATGACAAGGAGCTTCATAACTTCCTGTGCGCAGCAGATATCTATGTCACGCCCTATTTGAACGAGAAGCAGTTGACGAGCGGCACGTTATCGTTTGCGGTCGGCACCGGCAAGTCAGTTGTCTCCACTCCGTACTGGGCGGCCACGGAGCTGCTTGCCGATGGCCGGGGAAAGCTGGTACAATTCGGTGATTCTCAACAAGTAGCCCACGAAATAATAGAAATACTTCAGAATGATACGCTGTATTACTCGCTGCGAAGACGGGCATACGAATACGGCAGATCCAGAACCTGGCCAAAAATCGGCCAGATATATTGGAAGCTGTTCGGCTCAAAACGCAAGCCTCTTCAAATCTCCGCCAAAACAAAACTATCCGCAGCCGAGACAATATCAAGTATTGAAGTGCCCGAGCCTTCGATGGCACATTTGGAAAAGCTGACCGATGACACGGGCCTTTACCAACACGCCAAGTTTACAATACCAAATCGCGAGTTTGGCTACTGTACGGATGATAATGCGAGAGCTGTCATTGCGATGACCAGATATTACGCCCAGTATCCTGAGCCGGAGGCACTCCAGCTTCTCGACACGTATCTTTCTTTCATCATCCATTCACAGAGCAGCGACGGCTCAATCAAAAACTTTATGAACTTCGACAGAACCTGGCTTGCAAACGAGCCTGCGCATGATGCATTCGGAAGGGTATTGTGGGCGTTTGGGACAGTGATGGCAAAACCTCCGGCACCGCAATATTTGTCGATTGCAAAAGACTGCTTCGATAAATCGGTAGAACTCGTCCAGAGGCAGCTCCCAAAAGGAATGGCGTATTCGATTCTCGGCATGAGTGATTATCTCAAACAGTTCCCCGGCGCAATCGACATAAAGCGCCAACTGGAATTGGCCGCAGACGG
>DAOVMB010000413.1 GCA_030630905.1 Sedimentisphaerales bacterium | reverse complement strand
TGCCAAACGCCCCGTTCCCGGTGGTGATTACGCGCTTTCGAGATTTCGGCTTCTCTACCACCATGAGATGGCTTTTGAACTACAAATAAGCCAAAAGAATTTAGTCCCTAAAATCCAGCACAGTTCCCTGGAGAGTGCGAAGGCAAAATTGCTAAGGCTGAGTCTATTAGCGACTGGTTAGTTTTTGCCAGGGACGATTGCGAGCCACTTTTGGCCGTCGGAAACACCACTGTATGAGGCGAAGTTACGGCCGTTCGCGGAATAATGCCATATAGTTTTCTTGCCGGCAATCCAGGCCGAACCGTCCGAAGGATCCAGCTCGATTGAATAGCCGCCTTTGCTGATTTCGAAAATCAAATTACCCTCTGAGTCATATTTACGGGTGAAAGTCCCTGTATTTGTTTTTACCAGGTCGTTCAATTCATCGAGAGTGTCAGGCCATTCGTCACCAATTCTCGAAAAGTCCCGCTCATTTATCCTCCCGGTTGTCCATACGCTGCTGTCAGATCTGTCTATGCGTACACGTATCGGCGAAAAGTCCAGGTCGATTGTTTTCAGGATGTTGCCGTCTTGTGATATCTTTACCAATTGTTATCTTACAATAATCCGGGCGGATATGCAATAAAAAAGTGATAAAGAGCCATTTGTGTTGTACACATTTTTTGCTCCAACCGGATGTTCATTCTACTAACCACTACACCGCCCTTGACAGCACAGGTCCGAACGCCTAAAGTGGCGGCAATGGCAAAGAAACTCTACATAATTGACGGTCACGCGCATATTTACGCGGCTTATTACGCTCCGATGGTCGGGCCGTTGACCGGCCCATCCGGCGAGCCGACCAAGGCGGCCTATATCTTCACGATGGCTATGCTCGGGCTTATCCAGCGTCGCAATCCCGATATGCTGGTTGTTGCGCTGGACAGCAAGGCCCCGACTTTTAGGAAGGAGATTTATCCCGAGTACAAGGCGAACCGCAAGGAAATGCCCGAAGACCTGCCGGGGCAGATCGACCGGATCGAACAGATTTTGGAAGCGATGAATATCCCGACAATCAAGATCGACGGCTTCGAAGCGGACGATATCATCGGCACGTTAGCAAAAAGGGCCGGCGCCGACGGCTACGACTGCCTGTTATGCTCGAAAGACAAAGACCTGCTCCAGTTGATCGACGAGCATATCAGCACGTTCGATATCAAGACTGACACGCTCACCGATGTCAAGGCGCTATTCGAGAAGATGGGGATCAAACCTGAGCAGTTTATCGATTGCCTGGCTTTGCAGGGTGACACTTCTGACAACGTCCCGGGCGTGCCCGACGTTGGGCCGAAGACGGCGCTCGGATGGATACAGAAGTACGGCTCGCTCGAAAACCTCTACGAGCACGTCGATGAAATCAAGGGCAAGCGGGGCGACAATCTCCGCAGGTTCAAAGACAAGGCCGAACTGAGCAAGAAGTTAGTGACAATCGACTGCAATGTCCCGCTGGACGTCGATTACGGCGATTTGGAGCTTAGTAAATTCAACGAAGCGAAACTGAAAAAAATCTTCACCGAGCTGGGTTTCAATCGTCTGCTGGCGCAGTTGGGCCTGATGCCAGAGCCTTCGCCCGTAACTCAAAGCTCGTCTCCGGAATCTGAGGCCACGGGTAACGAGTCACGAGCCACGAGTCACGGTTACAGGCTTATCGATACGCAGGAGAAGTTCGAGAAGTTTGTTGACGAGTTGAAAAAGCATAAACTCTTCGCGATAGACACCGAGACAACATCGATCCACGCGATGCGGGCGGACCTGGTGGGCATGAGTTTTGCGTGGCAGCAGGGGCATGGATTTTATCTTCCCATCAAATCTCCGCTCGGCTCGAAACATCTGGAGATCGAAGCAGTCCGGCAAAAACTCGCGCCGATACTCGCGGACGAAAGCGTCAAAAAGATCGGGCAGAACATAAAGTACGACCTGCTCGTTCTGCGAAACGCACTAATGCCGATAAAAGGGATTCACTTCGATACGATGGTGGCCTCTTACTGCCTGGACCCGGGCCGAAGCCATTCGATGAATAATATGGCGGCTGATTTTCTGGGTCACGAGTGCATTCCGATCTCATCGCTAATCGGCAAGGGTAGAAATCAGCTCACGTTCGATATGGTCGATACGGCCGCTGCGTGCGAATACGCCGCCGAGGATGCGGATGTCACCTTCAGGCTTTATCTCTATCTGAAAGGACGTCTCGATAAAGAGCCGCTTATCGAAAAACTTTTCGAAGAGGTGGAAATGCCGCTGGTGCCGGTGCTTGCGACGATGGAATATAGCGGCGTCTCGCTCGATACGAAGGTGCTGCGAAAGATGTCCGGCGAAATTTCCGAGACGCTCAAGAATGTCACCGAACAGATTTACGAGCATACCGGCACGGTTTTCAATATCGATTCCCCGAAACAGCTCGGCGAGGTCCTCTTCGACAAGCTCGGCCTAATCCCGGTTCGAGGTCGAAGCACGGACGCCGGCGTGCTCGAACAGCTTTCCGACAAGCATCCGGTAATCGATCCAATTCTTCAATACCGCGGTTTGAGCAAGCTGCAAAATACCTACGTCGACAAGCTGGGCTCGCTGATCAATCCGCGAACGGGGCGGGTACATGCTTCATTCAACCAGACTATTGCTGCAACCGGCCGGCTCAGCTCCAGCAATCCGAATCTGCAGAACATTCCAATCCGCACCGAACTGGGCAGCAAGGTCCGCTCGGCCTTCGTGCCGGGCAGGAAAAATGACTGCATCCTGAGCGCGGATTATTCGCAGATCGAGCTTCGCCTGCTGGCGCATTTATCAAAAGACCCGGCCCTGATGGAAGCATTTGCCGCCGACCGTGATATCCACCGTTTCGTCGCTTCGCAGATTTATGGTGTGCCGATCGAGCAGGTCACAAGCGAGATGCGCTCACGTTGTAAGGCAGTCAACTTCGGCACCATTTACGGCCAGGGGGCGTTCGGGCTTTCTCGCTCGGTTGGGATAGGACGGGCTGAGGCGAAGAAGTTCATTGAAGATTATTTCGCCCGATACAGTTCGATTCGGAATTTTATGGACGATTGCATCGCAAGTGCAAGGCAGACCGGCTACGCCGAGACGATTCTGCACCGCCGGCGAAAAATCCAGAACCTTAACAGCAAGAACGGCAACAAACGCTCTCAGGCCGAACGCCTTGCCGTCAACACCGTAGTCCAAGGCTCAGCAGCCGACCTAATTAAGATCGCTATGCTGGCGATTCAGCGAAAAATTGACACCGAGAATCTGCCTGTCTCCATGCTATTGCAAATCCATGATGAGTTGTTATTCGAGCTACCCACCGCCGAAGCCGACATGCACGCCAAATGGATCGCCGAGCTAATGACCGGCGCCATAAAGC
>DAOVMB010000045.1 GCA_030630905.1 Sedimentisphaerales bacterium | reverse complement strand
GCTCGACTATATCCATATCAACAAAACGGCCAAGACGTTCCGTTGTGCTGCAGCGATGGTCGCCATTTGTGGCGGGGCCACGCAGAAGCAGTTCGAATGCCTGTGTGAATACGGTTTACACATTGGCCTGGCGTTTCAGATTGCCGATGATATTCTCGATGAAACTGCTTCGAGCGAGCAGTTGGGCAAGACGGCCGGAAAAGACCTCAAAGCCGCCAAGTGCACTTATCCCGCGGTAGTCGGCTTAGAGAAGGCAAGAGAAGTACAGGAAAAGCTGACGTCGGAAGCTGTGGCAATGTTGAAGCCGTTCGGCCCAAAAGCCGATACCCTCCGCCAATTCGCCACGGCCCTGCTGGAAAGAACAAAGTAGTTTCACCCCAGCCGGCACACCAGTGAAATCACAAGTGTATCATTCATATCAAAACGGCTGCCGCTCACGCGGAAAATTCCGAGCACGTCTCTAAATAATGTATGTATCAGTGTTGAAATACTTTGTACTCGATGGGTGTTAAGCGATTTAAACCGGTTGATTAAGACACGACGTTAAACGCAAGTGCTTGTGTGGCAAGAACATAGGGCTGTTTGTTCTTGCGGGATAAATCGAAAAAATTTCTTGCCGTAAGTCCGGAAACTTCTCCTTGCGGTTGGTTATGACCATATAAATCAGTTCATCTAAAATCATTAAGGAAATAATCAGGCGGCAGCCGATAGAGGGGCATGGTTTAGAGGTTGTATTATGAAAGTTCACAATTATATAATCGAAGTTATGTGGTTAATTCTTGCCGTATTAGGCAGTTGGGCGTACGCCGCCAAATTAGGTGTATTGTCCCATCAGTTGATAAAGCAAGAGAGTCTGCAAAAGAAGCCCCCTTTCGCCAATCAAATCCGGCCGCCGCCTTTGTATGGCTGGCGTTTTCAATAATCTCTTACTGTAACACAAATTTATATTACGAACCAGTGGGCCATAAGAACAACGCTTATGGCCTTTTTAATAATATGTAATCAATTGAGAATTGTTTTTTTATTAGCCGGAATAAGCCAGTTCCTTTGCCAGGTTCTTATATCCGGCGATTTGTAATATTGTCAATTGATGATGTAATCTCAAACCGGTCAGTTTGCCGGAGTAGATTTCTTTTTGGGTGACTGCCTTGTTAATTTCATGGTCAATGTTTGCCTGATGTGCAGCAAGACGGTTATCTTGAAACATCTTCCTTATTCCGTTTTTGTTTACATGGAAGATGATTTTTACCGCCCTCAATGCAAGCTTGTCATCAAACAGGCATTTATGTCCCTTTGTATTCAGATAGTCCATGAATGCTGACATGTCATTTTTTGCCTTTGCCGCATACTCCTGCATTTGATTGATATCCTTCTGGCGATAACCGTATGCTTGAAGATCGTTTATAATGTTGTTCTTTATAGTAATACTCTTATCCTCACTGACATAATCCAGGCTCCCATCACAATATTCAGGATCGTATCTTAGCCTCAGGTCGGTTGCAAACTCGAAGCAGGGCAGCAACATCCTGTCCAGTATAATCGCGGCGTTTTCATAATCATCACCCAATGCTCTTCTGATGATTGACTTTCTTAATTCCAGGACTTTTTCTTTTGCTCCTGTGAAATCATCCATCCATTCCGCATTTTCTTCACCCGGCCAAAGCAGCACCTGGGAATTAAACATGTTTGTACCGTAGTTCTCGTTCAGGTCCCGGACGGCCTTTCCCACGCCTGTCGCAATCTTCCTTGTGATAAGGTAAAACCAGAACCGCCACGAGGCCTTCTTTGCGATCTGCCTGGCTCCGTCAATTCTACCAAAGCCAACCTCATTCTTGATATGCGTCAAGGCTATATTTCCCGCATATTGCTCAAAGAGCTTGACGTCGCTCTCGTCGAAATAAGCGCCGTCGCACGCATCTTCGTACAGATTCAGACAGAAGCCAATTTGTTTCGCCTGGCTCGATTGCGGCAGGGCGTGCCTCAAGGCGTAAATGGATGAAATGATATACCCTTCTCGTGACATTTCTATCTTGTCGGTAAGCGGTTTCTCGGTCATGATTGCCATGACAATATCGTCGATAACTTTTTCGTTTCTTGCCCCCAGACGCTCCAGCACGCCTTTGTCCCATCCGGCAATCTTTTCCCTGAGATACTTCTTATCCGCGATGATCAGGTCGCGTTCCGCCAGCCTCTGGTCATGAGTGTACCTGATATCGGATTCGTACCAGAATACCCTGTCCCAGAGCACATTCAAGTGTTCGAGCATCTGCGACTTTCTGTAGTCTTCCATCAGATTCAGATCGTTCGCTTCTGCAATCGTCGCTAATTTCCTGGAAATCGTTCTGGGAATATATTTAATTCCGGCACCGATGCCGAGCATTCCTCCACCCACGATGAACGGCGCAACGATTGCCTGTAATCCCGTAAAACCGGGAAGCCCGAGATAGCTTGACAGGTAGCCGGATGAGGTAATGCCGGCGGTCCAAATCGTTGCTTTGGGACTCTTTCGCATCATTACCGTGCCGGCCCTGCTCAGAAGGTCCTGAGGACTAATCAGTCTCCAGAAATCCTTGAAAGGCTTGGCGCCTGGATTTTCCTGCTTTTTCATGCCCGAGACCTTTTGCGAAACTTAACGATCAGAAAAACATGTTTCAGGAAGAACCTTTGGAGACCCCGCCTGAGACGATAAAGGCCATCGCCTGCGAGCTTTCGATACTCAACGGCTTGACTGCCTCTTTTGGAAAGAGCAAAACATTGCCGGCAAAGTTGTACGATTGAGGCACGTACACAGCGACGTAGTCTGAAAGCCCAAGATTTTCCAGGCTCTCTTGCGTCACAAAGCCGACTACTTTTGCGGCTCCTCCAGGCACAAATGTGGCTATGACGGGCTTATCGAAACTCTTTTTCTCACCCGCAAACGCCTCAATCATATCCTTCACAGCCGAATAGAGCAGCTTTATTAATGGGAGCCCTGTAAAAACCTTTTCAATCAGGGCGAATAATCTCCTGCCCAGAAAGTTCGACGCGATAAAACCGATCACGACGATCAATGCAACCGTCAGCAGTAGCCCCACGCCTGGGATCTTGATTCTAAATAGGGCACGAAAGCCCGCATCCAGGCTGGTGAACGCCCATACCAGCAGAAAAACAGTCAGGGCCATAGGGACGAAAATCAAAAGGCCTTTAAGGAAATAATCTACAAGTTTCTTCATTTCATAACTCCAAAAAGATACGTTTAAGTGATAAATCGAAAATTAAAGCTGGCCATGTTCATAGTTGTTCTGTGCCGGGGTAGCATTAAGCAGCGTATCCTCATGATTATTTATTAAGCGTGCTCTTTAGGACTTCTATTTTAGCCATTTGCTGAGATCAGGACTGAGTAATTCGTGAATTTCGGTTTGGTCGATGTTTTCCCTTGTCACCAGGGTTGAGCCTGTATCGATTCGCCGGGGTATTTGTTCGCCCCTAACGTGTCCGACCAGAGTTTTCACGCCGAGATAGCCGATTCTCATGGGGTTCTGCACGACAAAGCCGCTCAGCTTGCCCGTCCTTAGAGCAGCAATCATTTTTTCGGAACTGTCGAAACCGACGAATTTGACCTTACCGGCAAAGCCAGCATTCTGCAATGCACGCAGAATCCCAAGGGCGGTCGGCTCGGTTGCGCAAAAGATGCCGTCAATTCGTAAGCTTCCCTCGGTCGCACCGAATCGAGAGAGCAAATTTTCCGCCGCCTGTAACGCGCTTTCCGTGGTCACTCCGGCGTATTGGTTGGAAGTGACAATCTCGACACCCTCGAAGGCCTGAATCGCGTCAAGGAAGCCGTTCTCACGTTTGGTTGTACTGTCGGAGCCTTCCGCGTATCGCAGCACTGCGACGTTACCTTTGCCGTCGAGTAGTTTCGCCATGTATTGTCCTGCGATTTGTCCTGCTTTGAAGTTGTCCGTTGCGACGTAGCTGATGTAATTATCCCCTTTCATACCGGAGTCAAAAATAACTACAGGTATCCCGCTTCGCATCGCCTCATCGACTGGCCGGCGCAGCGCAGCATTATCGAGCGGAGCCAGCACGATTCCGTCCACCCCTCGCGTAATGATATTTTCCACCACGGATATCTGAGCCTCGCGGTCATCTTCCTTTAGCGAGCCTTTCCACAGGATATCGACATCCAGTTCCTGCCCGGCCATCTCGGCACCGGCGTGGACCGCCTTCCAGAATTCGTGAATTGTGCCTTTAGGAATGACTGCGATTGTCAAACGCTCATTTTCGCTCGTGACATCTTTTTTGCTACATCCTGCCATACAGAAGCAGAATGCAAAAGCAAGCGAAAGGATTGTTGTTGCCCGTATCATGCTATACTCCCTGCAGATTGGTGAGACTGTGTTCAATTTCTCCCGGATTTGATGCGGATTCGGGCGTAACGAAGATTTGGGCTGTCATCGGCAATACCAAAGATGTCGATGATGTCGGATGGTTTTGATCCGCCGCGTGGTGTGTTCGTAAAGAAATTGCCAAAGGGATGCTTCAGCCCGATACGCTCGAACTTCGGCTTATTTTTGCCTGCCGGTATTCGACCGAGAAAGTTGCCGTATGTGCGTTGTCCTTTCTCGATGCCCGTGCCGGCTGCGATTACATAAAGCTTTCCTGCACCGCTGATATGAAAACGGCCGAACGAAGGCTCGAAGCCTGTCGGTCCGCTGGGCTTCTCGGCCAGTGTCCGGCGTGAGAGAACTTCGCCGTCTTTGGCTATAACATGCTCCAGATGGGCCGTTATCGCCTCGCCCGGGAAGTACTTATCGCGGATGAACTCGTATTGATGCGGCTGCTTCAGATAGAGCAGGTGGGCGGCGCCCCCCTTGTCGATGTAAAGATCGAAATTGCGAATGTGCCCGCCCGTCTTTTCGACGGTATCGATTTCAATCGGAGCGCAGAAGCCGGTCGTGCGGATATTGTCGGTGTACGTGTAAAACAGCCGCCGGAAGACATAATCCCACTTGCGTTTCAATTTCTCGAATTTCAGCTTCTGCCACTCTTTAACCGGTTCGACAATATCGCCAATCGCCATCACGTGAGACGAACCGTCTCGCAAGGCTACCTGGGGATAGCAGGACCTTACGGGAAATGTGATGGTTCCTTTTTCGTGCCATTTGCCGTTACTGTCACGGTATGAGACGAATTGTTCGCTGGTCTTGGCGTTTATGTTCAAGAGCAAGAGTTCGCCGTTAGCTCCGTCGGCGGCAAAACCCCTGTAGGAATGGTCGGTGAAATAGGCCCCATCGTCCCACGCCGGCGTGTGGACTTTCGCGGGTGCTGCCGGATTTGCCGGATCGAACTCAAGTACAAGCGGCTTGCACGGCCCGTATTTCGTGCCGGCAGGTTCTGTGGAAGGATTGACCGACAGAAAAACAGGCCCTCCTTGAAACACCGCCAATGGGCATGGCTCTCGTTGTCGATATTCTTTCTCGGCTTGCTCAAGCTTCCAGCCGTCTGCCGAACGATGCCACAACTGCCAGCGCGTATTGCAGAGCAGCGGGATATTTTTGCCGGTCTCGATGACCGAAAGATAAACGTTGCCGCCTTGTCGTGCGATAACCGTCGAGCCGTAGCACCACAAAGGCCCCGCGCCGTTATTCGCCGGCGTATATCTGGTGACAACCTCCTCGACCTCGACCGTGCAGTGAACGCCTTGCTCTTTGCCGGCTGCGTCCACAGCGGATATTGTGGAAAAACAACAGAGACAGCAGACATTTACACATAGAAGATTAAGGATGGTTAATCGGTCCTTCATAAATACCTCATTCGAAGATAAGATTTTTCATATATATGGCAGCGCGCAGCTCATTGAAGCTAATCATCCGGGTAATAGATTTTACCTCGGTCTGTGAAGTAAATCAATTCTCGCTCTTCATCATTCAGGAAGACTCGTTTGACTTCACCGACTCCAGGCGCCAGCCAGTAGATTATCTCAGCTTCTTGTCCTTCATCAATTTCCGTTCCGGAGAACCGTAGACATTGGGTAAAATTGCCCGCTAAGACTTCGATATCTTCTACTCTTTCGAGCGTGAGTTCGATGCTATAAGGCCAAGTGGCCACAATACGATCGTACCGATCGTACTCAGTTATTTCACAAGAATGTTTGAAGGTCTCACCGAGACGAATCGAAGCAGGGAACCATATCGCCGGTGGATCACTTATATTATACGAGCCATCCGGCCTGATACTCTTGTACTCTGTCAGACCTTCCTTGGTCCAGGCGATACACTCGTAAGCATAATCATACCAATCAAGTTCACCGCTGTCGAATTCCCACATTTTGTGTATCACTATGTCGTTTATAACCTGCGTTCCTCCAATGCAGTGGACTTCATAGTCTTTATGTCCATCGGCATAGGTTTGCAGGTAGTTCCAGACGATCCCCTCAGCTAAAGGAAAATAATCTTTCAGGAAAAACCTGTCGGAACTATCACTTTCGTCGACGATTGCAGTAAGGCTAAATCCGGCCGTACGTGAGTTCAGCGCGGAATGTTCCGGATCCGCTGTTGTTCCTGATTCGGAATATGCTTCAAGGACATATTTTTTGCCGTCCTCCAGCCATAGACCGTGATCTACGTCCAGTGAGGTTTCATCATCACGTCCATCCAGTGCGACTTGCCATAGTCTCGTTAGAGTCCCTCCGTCATCGGTCGAGACTCTCACATACGCAAATGTTTCTTCGGGGTATATGTTTGGAAATCCGTCCATGCTTACTCTAATCTATCCGGTAATATGAAAGTGTGCCGGTGTCGAGCCTCTTGTAAAATGCAGAACAAAGCTCGCTCCACTTCCCCCATGGACATCGTTAGCCCTGGAAGGATAATCACTCCACTCGGACGATGCGCTACTGGATCCGTTTGCTGTCACATGATCATCTTCAAATACTGAATCGAGTGACCCAGATACGGAGACTCCGTATTGAGCCAGCGATATGTTCAGGTCGGCATTTCCGGGCCCTTGTGGCGGATCAGGGATAAGTTCATCCATAAACCTATGGTCGATACCGTCTGACTCATGTCCGATTCCGGCTCCGACGCACTGTTCGGCGTCTGTTATGGTTATCGAATCTGCCCAAGCAGCCGTAACCATCGCGAACTGTAAAGGCACCGTAATAATGGTAAGAATTGTTATTCTGTGCATCATGATATTGTTCCTCCAAAAAATAATTGATAAGATCGAACATCACAAACAATTCTCCGGCTCGTCCTCCATGATTTCAAGCCGATTCAGGAATATACTCCACAGCCGCCAGTAGGTCAAGATTAAGTTCTATAAAACCAATTTTCACAGAAATAACAGATCTGTGTCTAATAGATTTTTATTTAACGCTACGGAGATAAAATCTTAATCAATGCGTCGGATCCAGATGCGGCTTCTGGAAGGGATGACCGTATCCAGAGCGATTAGATTCTTAGATTCGGTTGAACGAGCAGGAATCGGCTTTTGAGAAAACGCTTCAATGAATTTATTGGATTTATCTTTTTGAATCTGAACCGTGACGGTGACGTTGACCGCCTTGTCGTTGAAGTTCTGGAGGACACAACTGCCGGGGCCGGAAGGGCCTAACGGATGATACGTGACACAACTGGGGCCGTTGAAAGCTGTGCCGCCGAATGCCTTTCGAAGAGTTGAGAGTGCCGAACCATTGATTCCGAGCAGGCCCAGCGGTTTGGGACATAGCAAGACCTCACCTACGGCGTCGAAATCTGCCTGGCAGTAAGTGTGCGTATTGAGAAGGGCGATATGGCCGCGAGGAGTTTCGCTGACTGTAAGAAGGGCGAGCTGTTTGTCGCCGGAAGTGCACACTATGTTTCCCGGTTCAGCTTTGCCTTCGATAGGCGATTCCAAATCAATGGTGACATTTGCTTTCCCGGACTCCTGCATTAGTCGAGCACGCGTCGGCTTTGACTTTATATCCGGCCCAACTACAACCATGCGAGTGAGTTTGTCGCCGTCTGGAGATGCGATGAGCAGATTTGCTGTGAAGATAAGGTGAGCGCCTCTTGTGCGGGCTTTGTTAATGTGATCCATCAGGTCCGGATCGGCGGCCGCCTGGGCCGGCAGAAAAATAACCGGGGCGTCCGCTGGGAACTTATGCACCGGGACCAGGGGAATGCCGAGCATGCCGAGGAAGTCCATAATGTACATGTCGCCTGCAGGGTCGCTGTTCGGCGGCTTATAGGCGGCCACACCTGTGACGGGATGCTCGTGGACAAATGCCGCCAGGTCTGCAAGCCGGTCGAATTGGGCGATGACTTTCTCGTGGTCCGGGTGGCCCGCCATGACGTTGCTGAAGTTAAAGAATACCAACTCCGCCGCGCCGGCCAGGACGCTCGTGTAGGCCTGGTCGATGAAGTCGTGCTCTGCGCAGTCGCCGTGATCGAACCACGCTCCTCCGATTTTCTCGCCGGCGATGCCCGCGAGCCAGCGATAGTTGACGAATCCCTCGTAAGGCTGAACGAATCCGAACCGCTGAGTATTCCTGCCGCGGGTTTCCGTGCCGACCCAGACCATATCGAACAGCTCCGGCAGCCTTTTCGTATCGTAGCCGAACAGGTGAAACCGGTCATACCACTGGGGGTACTTGACGATCATGGTAATGTCGGGATTGACCTCTTTCGCCGGTCCGATGAAAATAGATTGTGCCAACTCGGTCAGCAGCTCCCGGCGATACCGGCCCCAGGACCGGTTGCCTTTTGCGGCTTTCGATTCGTCACTGACGTCACCGGTGCAAAGGAAGTCGTCCACGATGAAGGTGTCGAAGATACCCGCGGCCATTCGGATAACTTTTTCGAGGTCCCGCTGGGTCTTTTTGTTCTGCCAGTTGAACCAGCCGAGCGGGCCTTTCTGCCGGACGCCGAAATTGCCGCCGGGAACGGTTGCTATGCCGCCGCCGACATCAATGTTCATATCTTTTAGCCAATCGCGGGTGAAGATTAAGTGTTCAGACGAGACGACGTGGCCGCCTCGGTAAACCTCAAGATAGAGCTTCGTGATGCCCATTCGCCGGATGGTCTGCAGGGCCTTTGTGCGAACGGCCGGATCGGTCGCGAGTTGCTCGACCTGGCGTGAGGTGACATAGGACGCCAAACGCAAGTTACTAATTCGAGCCCTGGCTTTATCCTGTTGCGTCTGAGCGGCGGAATACCCGGGCCAGACCATTGCTGTAAGTGCGATTGTACCAATTAATACGATGTGTTTCATAAGTTCACCTGCCGGGAGGGCTTTTGGTCAGCATATCTGTTTTTCCCGCTATCAAATCTGCGATAGCACGTGTGTAGCCGAATCTCTCAAGAAGTATCTTTACGACAGCCGTTATAGGTACGGCCAGGAACATCCCGATGATCCCCCAGATCGTTCCGAAGAAAATCAAAGACAACAGCACTACAATCGGATGCAGATCGAGAGACTCGCCCATCATCTTGGGTTGGAGAAGATTGCCGATAGCAAACTGGATGATGCCGGGAATCACCAGGACCAGTATCTTCGATATCATGCCAAGCTCCGGATCGATCAAGGCTACCGGCAGAGGCAATATTGTAGCGATTATAGAGCCTATATTTGGAATAAAATTCAGCAGAAACGCCAGGAAGCCGAACATCCATCCGAATTTCACACCCAGAATCGTCAAGACAAGCCCCACAAGAATCCCGGTAGCGCCGGATGTGAAAATCATAGTCAGTACATACCGCTTGATACGCGACTCTACTTCCCACCATAAGCTGCCCGGCGAAGCTTTATATGTGCCCTTTCCAGCGATCATGAATATCATGAAGATCACGACGAGAAGGCCGTTGGATATCACGCCCATGATACTGCTGGCCGTATCGGTGAGCACTCTTCTGATAGTATTGGTAGGAACGCGAATCAGCGGTTCGGAGGGGTCTGGGGAAGGGTCGTTGGGGTCCGTATACCACTCGGGCGGGAGCAGACCTCGGGTTTTGACAAGCAGTTGCCTGAACTGTTTTTCATAGTCGTCTTTGCTTTCTACTATCTGATTGGCCGCCGCCGAAACGAGCAAACCGCCCAGGATAAGGAGCGCACAACCGATGGCGACCGTTGTCAAGATTGCTGTACGGCGTGGAATACGAAGCAGCTTCATTTGAACGTCGACAGCGGGAATCAGGCAGAGCGTCAGAAAGATGGCAAGCACAAACGGAATCAGCACAGAGGCAAATAAATATAACGCTCCGGTTATGCCCAGTGCCGTCAGAATCAACAGGCATATCGTTTGAATCCGTTGTTCGTAATGTTCACGGTCTTTTGCCATTTTCGCCTTGACCAAAGATTCAGCAAAACAGTGCGAGCCGTAGAGTATGCAATGCACACCAGAATACAGCTTCGCAGCGATGCCTTAATAATTCCACAGAATACCGGAATCTTCGCCGCATTGCAACAATCTGACAGAATTTGGGACAGTTATAAATGTATAAATGGTTTTTCAAAGATCATGCCGCCAAAACAAGCTTTACTCTGCGATGCCCATAGTCCTTTTGACTAATCAAAAAGACTACG
>DAOVMB010000333.1 GCA_030630905.1 Sedimentisphaerales bacterium | reverse complement strand
GTCGCCTCGGCGGCCGAAGTAATCCAGGCCGGCGCCGACAAGATATCCGTGAGCAGTGCGGCTTTCAGAAAACCCGAGGTCATCGTGGAGATCATTGCCGAACTGGGTCCCGATAAGGTAACCGTTGCCATCGACGTGGATCATAACGAATCATTGCCCTCCGGCTACGAAGTTTATATCGACGGGGGCAGGACCGCCACCGGCACCGACGCCATCGAGTGGGCGAAGAAAGTCGACGGATATGGCATCCCCGTCATCCTGCCTACCAGCAAGGCCGGGGATGGAGCGAAAACAGGATATGACCTTCCAGTCATCAAGGCGATGGCCGATGCCTGTTCGGCCACGATTGTAGCTTCGGGAGGAGCGGGGAAGCTGGAACATTTCTATGATGCCGTCGAGGCCGGAGCTAGCGTTCTTCTTGCCGCCTCAGTGTTCCATTTCCACATGATCGATATTCCCGAGTTGAAGGACTACTTACGCAGCCGGGGCTTAAATGTGAAGTAAAAAAGGCATGTGGCGAGGGCATCTTGCCCTTGTTCCTTTCCACCGGCAAGATGCCGGTGGGACGCAAGGCCGGGACGGCCTCGCCACATTTCAATAAAAAAGCCTTTCTTTTCGTCCGATTTTCGGGTAGAATGGCGAGTTCTTGTAAAGTTGTGTGTAGATAGGGTCGTAGGTAGATTCGGCACACGGCGTTTTTTTAATCAGAAAAGGAGATAATAGTGAAAACGAGAAGCTACATTGTGATGTTGGCGTTGAGCTGTTTGACTGTAATGTCGGTTTATGCCGCACAGGAAGAAACCCAAAAAGACGTTAACGAACCGCAAGTCATCGTCCAGGCTACTGCCGAGAAAGCCGTAGGGGCGATTCGCGAATCGCCCTTACAGACGGAAATGGAAAAGGTCAGCTATATAATAGGGACCCAAATTGCCGGGAATCTGAAGAAGGCCGAGATTGATGTTAATCTTGAATCGCTCATGCAGGGACTCAAAGACGCCCTGGCAGGCACGAAGCTGGCGCTTAGTCAGGCTGATATGACGAAGATTTACACGGGTTGGCAGCAGAAGATGAGAGCCAAACAGGCCGCCAAAAAAGCTAAAGAGGCTGCTGAAAACCTGGCCGCAGGTACCGCATTTCTTGAAGCGAACAAGGCCAAGGAAGGCGTGAAAGTCCTGCCGAGCGGTCTGCAATACAAGGTGATAACCGAAGGGACGGGCAATACTCCCGTCGCGACCGACAAAGTCAAGACTCACTACCGCGGCACTCTGATTAACGGCTCGGAGTTTGACAGTTCGTATAAGCGTAATAAGCCCGCCGAGTTCGGAGTTAAGGGCGTAATAAAAGGCTGGACGGAAGCCCTGCAACTTATGAAAGAAGGCGGCAAGTGGGAGCTTTATATACCTGCAAATCTCGCTTACGGGCAGCGCGGAAGGCCTAATATACCCGGCAATTCCACGCTGATCTTCGAGATCGAGCTGCTCAAAATAGTTAAGGCGGCAGAGCCGGCCAAGGCGGCCAAGCCGACTATTGAGGTTAAATAAGAAAAATACTTAACCGCAGAGAGCGCCGAGGACGCGGAGAAAATATTAAATAATCTCTGCGATCCCTGCGGTCTCTGCGGTAAATTTTATAGCTCATCCTGAAAGATCCGGCACAATATACGGCTCGCGATAAAATCCGCGGGCCAGGCGATTGGCCGGTTCGCTGTCCTTGAAACGCTCGTTTTCCCGGTCGATTCGGAGCCACGGCCCGAGAGTCACCGTCCCGGCGTCAACGTCTATTTCGTGAGCCGAGAGGTGCTCCAACAGCCGGTCGAGCATTTCACCAAAAAGCGGCACATCCCGAACCCGGGCGCGCATTTCTTTGGTGGAGGCTTTCTCGCCGAGCCGGTACGAAATGTTGCCGGTATGGCAGACGGCGGTTGAGAGGTGGCCTTCGAGCACTTCGGCGTTGAGCTTTTCACGCCGGTTGCTGCGAACCGCCTCGATGAAGTTCACGAAGTGGTCGCCGCCGCCGCTGAATGACTTGAGTTGTTTTCCCTCGTTGTCCCAGGCGATGCCGCGATAGAGACTGATCGATCCGCCCTCGCAATTGACGATTACGCCCACACGCTCGCCCCGGAACGTGGGCATTTCCTTCGAATTCTTTGCCTTGTACAGATTGTGGACCTCATAAAGTATCGGGGCTGTTGGAAAGTCATAGTAGATGATCTGCGTGTTTGGGACATCGCACGCATCGTTGAATACGAACCGGCCGCCGATGCTCATCACCCGGCGGGGAAGCATCTTTTCGCCCAGGCACCAACGTGCCACATCTATTTCATGCACGCCCTGATTGCACGATTCGCCGTCGCCGGTGTTGAAGTCGAAGCTGCAATCGTACTGGAGCCGGTCGCGATAGATCGGTACTTTTCTCGCCGGGCCGCACCAGAGATCATAATCGAGCGTATCGGGAATCGGCAGCGGCGTGGCGCGCTTACCGCACGATACACGCGGCTTGTTGGCGAAGGCGGTGATATATTTGATCTTGCCGAGGTTGCCTTCGCGGACCCATTTAATAGCCTGAGTGATTAGATTCTCCGAGCGGTGCTGCGTGCCGCACTGGACGATACGGCCGTGCTTTCGCGCGGCGTTAACCATCTGTCTGCCTTCCCAGATGTAGTGCGAGAGCGGCTTTTCGACATAGACGTGCTTGCCGGCCTGACAAGCCCAGATTGTGCTGAGCCCGTGCCAGTAGTTCTGCGTCGCGTTGCCGATTACGTCGATACTCTTACGGTCGAACATTCGCCGCATATCAACATATTGCTCGACGCCGTGGCTGAACTTCGATTGAATCGATTTGGTTGCCTTGCCCATACGCTCCCGGTCCGGATCGCTTACGGCTATGACACTCACATCCTTCTGTTTCTCGAAGGATGGTATATGGGCTCCAACGCCCCGGCCGCCCAGACCGACGACTCCGACGCGGATGCGGTCGTTTGCTCCTCGCACTCGCGAAAACGGTAATGCCGCCCCGGCGATAATCGCACCCTTCATAAAATCTCGACGAGTAATGGCTTTCATAATCTATCTCCCTTCCAGAGAATCCAGGAGCGTGTGATTGACGGCATGGAGTTGTTCAGTCAGTTCGGCCAGCTCGTCCGCTTTCTCGGCCGATTCGATAGACTCCAGAATCCCGCTCAACTCGACAGCCCCGTTGATTTTATCAAGTGCATTGTTTTGCATTGTTACTAATACGTGCCTGACTCTTGCAGCCAACCGCCGGCGAAAAAACTCGACCTGCCCCGGCTTTATAGCGCCCGCTTTCCAGGCCGGCTCAAACTCGTGAAAAGCAGTACATGCCTTCTGTATGTACAGCAGGACCATACCTTTGGCCGGATTGCCCTCCGAAAGAACCCTTGCCCATTGAAATTCCTCCTCGCGCCAGTGTTCGTCGGCTATGGTCGTCTTGTATTCAACCTTGTCTTTCGAAGTCATGATTACTCCCGAGTACTAACTGAAAAACTTCTCATCGGCACAACCGGGCCGGTCAGCTAATAAAGAATATCAGATATCTATCGACAGTACAATATCCATTCGGTGCCGCGAGTTTCTCTTACATATAAATAACTCAAACTGGCCGATTTTCGTCATCCTGAGCGCAGCGAAGGATCTCAACGTTGTCGTTGTTATAGCAACGCATCGGTCAATTTGAGTTAATAAGTAAAGGTATATTGTCAATCACCGGCGAAGGGATTATAATCCCTCTCGGCCGAGCAGCTACTAACGTTTGATTAAATCAAAGGGATAGAAAAGTGCAACCTCTGGTTATCGTTGGCTTTGTTGTGATTTTTATCGTCGTGCTGGTGGTGGGCTATATCAGTGCCCTCAAACGACGCGAGGCAATGGCCGCCGTGGCAGCGAAGCTCGGCCTGCACTTTATGCCTCACAAGGATAGAGGCATGGCCCGCCGTTTCTACAACGGGAACGTACGTGACTATCGTAACAAGTGTGAAGCCTTCCCGAGCAATATTATCGCCGGTGCGTTCGGCTTTCAACCGCAGGATTACTTCCGCGTAAGCCCGTCCGTCCGTGAAGTGCCGGACACAGACTTCGGTTAATCCTGCAATTGCCTTTTTACCGCCTGGGCATGAATTAACTCGAATACGGCCTTG
>DAOVMB010000323.1 GCA_030630905.1 Sedimentisphaerales bacterium | reverse complement strand
CACATCTGCGGCGGCGGGTCACTGCTGCGGGGAATGGACACCGTTCTGGCCAATGCGACCGGCCTGAAGGTTCAAATCGTCGATGACCCGCTCAGCAGCGTCGCTCGGGGAACCAGCGTCTATCTGGAAAACCTGGAGTTGTGGAAGGATACAATGGACCACAACGAATACGGGTGGGAATGATTCGATGGGGGCGGTGCATATTGCGGATATCGTAAAAAACTGACAGCATACGATTATGGCAAGGAAGCAAACGAAAATCTCCAGACGAATGTTATTTACCTGGTTTATACTGACCGGATTCATCTTTCTTTTTGCCCCACAAAATTTCACAAGTAAGTTCCAGCTCGCTTTTGTTCACGTTTTTCGCTGGCCTTTAAGTATCGGTGGGAACCTGGCACTGACTGCACGGACACAGCAGCCGCTTACAGGTACTGTCGGACGGAGCGAAATCCAAAATCGCAATTATATTACCACCCTTGAAGAAACACTGGATGAGGAACGTAAAAAGTTCAAAAAGCTGTACGGACTATATAATACGTATGTCTGGGAAGGCACAGATTTTGCCTTGGCCGACGTCATCACAGCTAAAGTCGAAGGATCCCGCAACGAGTTGACGATTGCCTGTCGGAAAACCAACGGCCTGACCGAAGGCCAGTTCGTCCTTGGTGATAACAGTATCATTGGCACTATATCCGACGTTTCATCACGTACAGCCTCTGTCAAGTTATTCACGGATCCCACATCAAGAATAGCCGTAAAGATAGGCGAACTGGATATTAAGAAGTGGATGCAGGGCAACGGCAATAATACAGCTAAAATTCCATTAGTGTCTATACAGCACGAAATCAAGAAGGGTGACAAAGTGATTGCCCGTAAAAATGCGGAATTCCTGGATGGCCCGGTAATTATCGGAAGGGTGGCCCGGCTCAAAAGAGACGATAAAGATCCTTTGTTTTGGGATATAACGGTCGAACCGGCTTGTGATATAGAACAGCTCGAGGACGTGGCAATTATAATAATGAATTCGCAAAAGTAACCGCGTTCGAATCCACTGAGGACAACAAATGCGATGGCTTCGGTTTGCATTGCTAATTCTTGCTGTAACTGTTCTGCAAAAGGGTTTGTTGGCGCGTTGGAGCAGCAAACCTGATCTACTGGTCATCCTTTTAGTGTTCTTTGCGATTTACTACAATACCTCGGAGGCGATCATCAGTTCTTTCACAATAGGTTTTGCCGCCGATCTCGTCGGCTCGCCAATGCCGATGGGCCCGCAAATGATTAGTTTCGGCCTGTTCGGCACGCTGCTGGCATACCTGCATCGCGTGATAGCGATAAAAAAGATGCCTTACCAGGCACTTGCGATCTTTGTCACTTCGGTTCTGACCGGTGTTCTGACTCATTTGTTGGCATATATCACAGGCGAGCCGGTTGCGGCAAATATCTTCGCAGTTGTTTTCGTAACATCTTTATACTCGAGCATCGTGGGGCCGTTTTTATTCCTGCCCACAGCCTGGTGGATGCGAATAAAAATGAGTCGATTCAGCCGGCGCTAACAACGGAGTGCTGCAAATGGCATTGAGTGAACCGCCGATAGGCATGAACCGTAAAAATAACAACTGAGAACTAACGGCCGAATATGTACAACAGGCGAGTCAAAATATTTGTGATCTTCAGCTTGCTGCTTCTGGCGATCTGTTTGCTCCGCCTGGCACAAATGCAGTTGCTGACCGCCTCTTCCGTCCAACATGAAATCGCAGAATTAAAGCGGCAAAGGGGCCAATCCAAACAGCTTAAAACCATCAGGGGCAGGATTCTCGACCGCAACGGCATGGTGTTAGCTATGGATGAGGCCCGATTCTGGGTGCATATCAATTACAAACTCAGCTCTTTCCTGGATGAACGTGTACTCAAGGCCAGGCTCGCCGGGGCTGCCGCCAGACGCGATTCGGATGTTGCGGTGGCCAAAATTCACGAACAAAACAGAGAAAAGCTTGAGGATTTACAACTCATAATTGAGAAATGCTCGCAATTCAAGGCGGTGGAACCGTCGGTGATATGGGATGAAATTCAAAAGATAAACGAATATGTCTGGGACCAGCGAATGTTTCAGGCCTGGCACAGGAAATTCCCGAACTCAGAAGTCCTTGACGATTATGGCAGCATAAACAGCGTTCCGATTTCTCGAGCAATTGCTGACTTTAAGGCAAAGCAGCCCGATCCGAACAAAAGGGCCGAGCTTGCGAGCAAAATTGACATCCTGGAAATGCATGAGGACTGGCCGTTGCTGGAATTGAAAACCGACGACGATGTTTTCGCCGCCCAGTTGGAATTTATGGACACCGAAGGGCTGCAGATTTTGCCGAAGGGCCACCGGTTCTATCCCTACGGTTCCGTTGCCGCCCAGACAATCGGCTGGGTCGGTCCGGCCACACAGCAGCAGGATAAAGAGCTTTTCGCGAACGACGAGTTGCTGAGCTATCTGGATGGAGAAGTTTGCGGGCGGGAAGATGGAGTCGAGTATGTATGCGAGGCCGTCCTTCGAGGCAGACGAGGTGAGCTAAGCCACGACATAGACGGCCAGCTTACAAGCCGAACCGATACGCAGTTTGGCAAGGATGTTAAACTAACGCTGGACATCGAACTGCAGCAAAGAATTGAAAACTACCTGACCGGCTACCCGCACGACCCGAATTGCGGAGACGGAATGTCGGTCGTTGTCATTGAAGTCGGAACCGGTGACATACTCGCACAGGTTTCACTGCCGCTTTATGATCTGAACCGCGCGCGGTACGACTATGGTGATTTGGTTGCCGATATCAACAAGCCGCTTATCAATCGGGCGATCAATGAGCAATACCCTCCCGGCTCGGTCGTTAAACCGCTGATTCTCGTCGCCGGGCTCGAAACCGGCCAGATAACGCCGGAAGAAATCATCGGTTGCCCCCCTGAGGCGGCCCCGCCGGGCTGGCCGAACTGCTGGATATTTAGAAGATACCCCGGCGTCGGCCATGATAATCAGTGGGAAAATACGGCGAGAAAGGCCATCAAGGGCAGTTGCAATATCTATTTTTCGCACCTTGCTGACAGAATCGAGCCTCGGGCTTTACAGCAATGGCTCTTTAAGTTTGGTTACGGGCAAGAGGTTCTTTCTCTGCCGGCTTACGTTACCGAGGCGGCACGGACCGAAATAAGCCGTAACTTCGATCAGTTGTCCGGAACAATCTCAAGCACTATCCCAAGAGGCAAAATCCTGAGCTTCGAAGATGTATTGCCGCTCAGACAGAGCGACAGAAGATGGTTCGGTATCGGCCAGGGCAATCTGCGAGTGACGCCTCTGCAGGTCGCAAATGCAATGGCCGCCCTCGCTCGGGGCGGAATCTTCAAGCGGCCGAGGTTGATACAGGAGTCTGGAAATTCCGAGGGCGAGGACCTGGGCGTTTCGCTCGGAACTTTGGCCGTCATATATGACGGTATGAACGCCGTTGTCAACGAGGCAGGCGGTACGGCTTACACTCAATTCGAACCTTTCCTTGAGACTCTCGCTGCCGAGGATGTGAAAGTTTACGGTAAAACCGGCTCGACGGAAAGGCCCGAGCACGCCTGGTTCGGAGGCTTCGCCCAGGACAGCACGGCACAAAAAATCGCAATCGCCGTCGTCGTCGAAGGCGGCCAGCACGGCTCAAGCGACGCCGCCCCCCTGGCCCGTGACATCATCCAGTTCTGCATCGAAGCCGGGTACATCGGCAAATCCATCTTGACAGCGGAATAAACTCGTCCGCCCACAACTTAAAATTCTCATAAAACGTTCTGGTAAATCCTTGCCAATAGCCTATTATGTATCCCATGTGAGTTGTGGAATTGTGCTGCCCGAAAATCAGAAATGAAGGGAGAATGCAAATGTACTGTACAAAATGTGGAACGGAAAATACAGATAATGCCCAAGTGTGTTGCGCCTGTGGCGGTGTATTAGCCCCAGCTCCAATACAAGCTGCAAGTCTTAATATCAAAACCAGTGGCATGGCCATCGCCGCACTGGTTCTTGGTATCATGAGTATTTTTACCTGTGCCCTTACAGCAATACCGGCAATAATTCTTGGGATTGTGAGCCTCGTAAGAATCGAAAAAAGTGGTGGCAGCTTAACCGGCAGAGGCTTTGCCATCGCGGGAATCGTCGTTCCGGTTGTTTCGTTGTCTGTAATAGCGCTGATGATGGCAATT
>DAOVMB010000372.1 GCA_030630905.1 Sedimentisphaerales bacterium | reverse complement strand
GAAGCTTCTGCAGAGACAGCCGATATATCCACATCCTACGGACGCATTACCTGCCGGCAGCTCACAACTACTGACCTTACCGCTAAATCAGGCAGCGGTAATATCGATATTATCTTTTCGGACTCGACACCGGCCGAAATCACAGCAAACGTAACTACCTCATACGGAAGCATCGATTTTACAACACCGCCTGAATTTACAGGCCGGGTGGAGATGGCAACCAGTTACGGCTCGATAAGGACCGACCTGCCCATAACGATAACCGGAGAAATTAGCAAAAAGAAACTCACAGGAGCAATCGGCCGGGGCAATGGAAAGCTGTACCTCAAAACCAGCAGCGGCTCAATAAGAATAAGATAGTAAAGAAAGTTCACTAACGTTAACTTAAAATCGAAAGGAGAAAGAAAATGTCACCAAATGAAGCCTTTGGAGTAGCGCTGATATTAATCGCTTGTGCTGTCCCCGTGATTGTCGTCGGCGTGGTTTACTATCTCAAAAAGAGGTTCGAACACAAACAGATTATGATAGCCCTCGAGAAAGGTACCCCGCTATCGGAATTAAGATCTATTAAGCCCAAACCAGTCGGGCCAATATGGATAAAATATCTTTCGAGTGGGGTCTTAATATTTGCCATCGGATTGGCATTCATAGTAGCAGGACCACGGATGGGTTCTCCAATGCTGTTTGTAGGTCTTATTTTGTGCGGAGTAGGTATTGCCTCGCTGATTCGCAGCCTGTTGTATCGAAAATACCAGCCAAAAAGCCAACCTTCAGCCGGGAGTGTTGTTGTAGAAAATGAAGCCAAACTCGTAACGGAAGAACAGCAAAATTAAAAAGTCGTAATGTGACACGTCCGGAACTTTCCAGCGGCGTTATAAAGATTTAGAAAACAGTTTCTAACCTTATATAAGTGAGTAAAACCATAAAAGGGAGCAAAGACCATGAAGATGCTGAAAACTATTTCACTGCTAATATTGTGTTTTGCTTGTCTTAATAACGCCGCTTCCGGGCGGAAAAGCAGCCTGGAAGAATCATCAGCAAACAACAATTCCATAAAAGTCGGCGTCGATGCCCGAGTTGAGCTAATCAGTATTGTATTTCGTCTTGCCGGTAACCCGGAATATAACGGAGGTGCAATACGGTCCTACGAAAGGGATATCGAAAGGCACTTCGCCGGTTTTAAGGACCATCCGGCTGTCAAGTATGCCAAAAAACTCCGCGAAACGCGCTTGATGAGCTGTGATGGGCCTATGCAATTGGCCGTTCATCTTGACCGTAATTTCAAAGCGAGAAAACCACTTGATGATTGGCCCTGGGGGCTCGGAGGGCGATGGGAAAGGCAGGAAACTCAGGAATTCATCGACGTACTGCAGCAATTTGCCAAAGAAACAAAATTCAATGAATTCTTTGAAGAACATCAGGGATTATACCGCAAGGGTATTCAATCCACAGAGGCCATATTAGAAAAATATGGCATGAGGAAATGGCTTTATGAATTCTTCGGCGCACAAAGGAATGATGATTTGAAGCTGGTTTTGGGCTTTGTAAACGGCAACAGCAACTACGGATTACGCTTTGAGCAGGGAAAAGTGAAGGAAAAATATGCCATAATCGGCGTTCATCTCTGTAGCCGAGCCGGCAATCCGATATTTAGCTCAAAACAGCTTGAAACGGTAGCCCATGAATTTTGCCATTCATTTGTCAATCCTGTCGTGGATAAATATATGGCTCAGCTCAAACCGGCCGGCGAGATAATATACACAAAGGTTGCGGAAAAGCTCAGAAGACAGGGCTATCAAAACTGGCAAACGATGATGTATGAATCCGCCGTCAGGGCCTGTGTAGCCGATTTTGTCGAAGATAACTTCGACAGGAAAACTTTAGACCTCTACATAGGCTCAGAAGTCAAAGGCAGAAGCTTCCTCTGGATGAAGGAGCTCAGTGAGTTACTTAAAACTTATGAAAACAACCGAAATAAATATCCGACTTTCGAGTCTTTCTTCCCGGAGTTTGTCAAATTCCATAACGATTATGCAACTCGTCTGGAACAGCCTAAAGTAGAAAAGGTATATACTGCCTTACGTGTAAGCGTCGACCCTCGTATTGAGCTTATGTCTATTGTATTTTATCTTGCCGGCAGCTCGGAATACAGCAAATCTCGGATGTTCGATTACTGCGATGCCGTTGATACATATTTCGCTCCGCATGTTGACCATCTTGCTGTTGAATTCGCAGCCGAGCTTGTCGAAAAAAAGGGGATAGCTTACGATGCACCCATGTCACTTGCGTTGCATATTGACAACAATTTTAAACCGTTAAAATCATTCGATGACTGGCCCTGGGGAATTGATTCGCGCTGGACCAAGTCGGACACTCAAAGGTTCCTTAATCTCTTGTCCGGATTCGCTCAGGACACCCGCTTCGATAGATTCCTTAAACAAAATGCAGGTACTTATGAAAGTCTCGTTCAGTCTGCCAACAAATTCTTAGACAAGGCGGATTTCAGACAATGGTTAAACGAGTTCTTTGGTACCAATCCTGAGGCACAACTGAACCTTACCCTTTCACCGGTGAACGGCCGCAATAGTTATAAATTCAGATGTGAAAACTCACCTGAAAAGCAAATATATTATATCGCAGGAATTTCACAGTTAGACTCTTCAGGCAAACCGGTCTTTAATGATATTCTTTTTAATCACCTTGTTGAGTACTTTCCTCAAGCATACATAGACCCTATCGTTGACAGGCATCGGG
The DNA here is from genome assembly GCA_030630905.1 of Sedimentisphaerales bacterium. GTDB lineage: Bacteria > Planctomycetota > Phycisphaerae > Sedimentisphaerales > Anaerobacaceae > JAFGPJ01. The sequence goes on along the minus strand of DAOVMB010000372.1, from coordinate 1,056 downwards.
AACAATTGAAGCCGGTTGCCGAGAGAATGGTCGATATTGTTCCGGAACAGTTTCGCCAATACGTTGACGGCCAATGGGACACATTCACAGGTGAATGCATTATGAGAACATGTCAGTCCTGTTTCATAAAAAAATATTCTAAAGAACGTCACGAACTCTTTCTGACCGCGGGTGAGCAGCATGGTCTGATTTTCATAAGAGAGCTGACGGACCTGGCGCAAACATATCAAAAAAACCGCGACAAATATCCGACTTTCGAGTCTTTCCTGCCGGAATTTATCAAGTTCTTTGAAGAGTATGAAAAATAAAGTGGGTTAATACCTAATTTGGCATAAAAGGTAAAAAACGATGTGGCTTGTGTAAAAGGTACAAGTCACATCTTTTTTGGAGGCCTTAATAATGAAACGCATAACAATACTGCTGATTTTAATCTTTGGTGTTGCTGTTTATGCAAGCGAAAATTCCAGGCCGGTCTTGATACCGCAGATTGACGGCCAATGGTGGCAGGTGGCCGGCAGTCCGATGGACCACAAATACGCTACCGAAAAACAGCAGCCGGTCGATTTTGCTCTCTGGCAGGCTGCCGATGGCACCTGGCAGATATGGTCCTGTATTCGCAATACAACCGCCGGCGGCCAAGAAGGTAAAACACGATTCTTCTATCGCTGGGAAGGAAAGAACCTGACCGACACCAACTGGAAACCAATGGGTATCGCTATGGAAGGTGACTCTTCATTGGGCGAAACGCCCGGCGGATTGCAAGCCCCGCACGTGATAAAGCTCGGCAAGACCTACTATATGTTCTACGGCGATTGGGTGAACATCTGTCACGCCACAAGCAAAGACGGAAAAAACTTTACGCGCGTGATTCAGCAGAACGGCAAGACCGGGATGTTCAACGAAGGGAATGGAGAACACGCCCGCGATCCGATGCTCCTGCTCCTCGGCGATAAGTACCACTGTTACTACACGGCACACTCGATGCGCTCACCGGCCTCGAATCATCGCGGCGTGAACTACTGCCGCGTATCTACCGACCTGCGAAACTGGGGTCCG
>DAOVMB010000495.1 GCA_030630905.1 Sedimentisphaerales bacterium | reverse complement strand
GGCATCCTCCAACTCCTCATCCATATTCACGAATCCGCCCGGCACGGCCCACTTGCCTTTGCACGGCTCCCTGCCGCGATTAGCCAGCAGCACTTGCTTCCTGCCGTCGGTCAGACTAAAAACCACCGCATCGACGGTAACCATCGGCCTGGGCCAGTCATAAATATATTTACCTTTTTCAGCCATAAGACACCAATATCATGCCTGCATTTTAATATGTAACCTGGTTTTTTGCATTTCAATTCTTAAATTTCTTATGTCGATTGCTTCAAATCAGTCAATCGCTTACAATAATCCAATAAATATTCGCTTCTTGTGAAGCACGAAATGAAAAACGATATGCTATAAACGAGTAAGTAATGTCCGAGCGTTTCAAGAATATCCTGATAACAAAACCCAGTTCGCTGGGCGATATTGTCCTGGCTCTACCGGCGCTGAGGGCGCTGCGCAAGAGTTTTCCCGAAGCTAAAATTAGCTGGCTCATCCGTCCGGAATTTGCACAGCTTATCGAAAATCATCCTTATCTGAACGAGATTATCACATTCGACCGCAAGCTCCTCGGCAAGGCGTGGTTCCATCCCGGCGCATTCGGCGCCCTGATGTCGCTTATCCGAAAACTTCGCCGGAGCAATTTTGATGTCATATTCGATTTTCAGGGTCTTTTCCGAACGGCTTCTTTAGCCTGGCTTTCCGGCTGTAAATTACGCTTCGGAATGGCAAACGCCAGGGAATTCGCCACCATCTTCTACACGCATAAAGTTCCCCAGGACATCAAAAGCATTCACATGGTGGATTATTACTTGAAGATTATTCAGGCCGCCGGAGCTTCCGAGTTCGGCGTCGAGTTTGTTTTTCCGCAGAATCCCGGCGCCAAGGATTCGGTCGACAGGTTATTGGCAAGCCACGATATTCGAGACAATTACGCAGTTCTCATATCAGGCTCGGCCCATCAGGACAAATGCTGGCCACCCGAGCGTTTTGCCCAATTAGCCAACAAGATTTCATCGCAGTATGGCTTGTCCATTGTCGCCACCGGCTCGGCATCGGAAGCGGGCATTGTCGAAAAAATTAAGGAAAAGGCCAATGTCCCGATAGCAAGTATCGCCGGGCAAACGTCTCTCCGCGAACTCGTAGCCCTGCTCAAATGTGCCAGGCTGGTCGTAAGCAACGATACAGGCCCGGGACATATCGCCGCGGCTTTAGGCGTACCGCTCGTTTTGATGTTCGGCCGGACGAATCCGATCAGACTGGAACCTTACCGAAGAAAGCACTGCGTTATGGCAATCGAGCCGGACGGCAGGGGCGTGACCATCAATAACACCGATCCAAAGTACGACATTAAACTCATTACCGTCAAGCAGGTGTATCAAAAAATAGCTGAGCAGCTAAAAACGCAGCGGGATTCCCCCGATTAAGCCATAAGCCGCAAGGTCTGGGTGGGAGGCTCTCCTGTGGTGAGCATCCAGTTGATCCCCGGACTACGGTTCCGTCTGTCAGCCCCTGTTCTCGCACTCTCTCTGTAAGTGTATCGAAAGGACCGCAATGTCTTAGGTTTGTGATAAGCTCACAATGTCATTCTGAACGGAGCGTAGCGCAGTGAAGAATCTCTTTCACACGTTTGAATCCCAGATGTTTCGCGCAGCCTGTCCTGAGCGAAGTCGAAGGGCTCAGCATGACAAGAACGAGAACGACAAGTTCTCACACACGCTCTTATTCAAGCAGACCCATCAATACCAGTTGGGCTTTCTGGCGCACTGTTATTTGCTTTTGAAGTCTCTGCCGCTCTGCAGCAAGCTGCTTTTTGGCCTTCCCTCTGGCCGCACGAAGAACGGTGAGCTGTTTCTCGATATCTTCCGGCTTTGCCGATTCATTATCGAGCAGGATTTGCAATTGTTCTGTGGCTTTGTCCATCTCCGTCAGTTGCATGCCCGGGGCGCCTTGCCGGCCACTCATGGGGCCTTGCCGTCCGCCGAAGAACATTCTGCCCATACCGCCACCGGAAACTTGCCGGTTGAGTTGCGAGACTTTCATCACGCTCGGTCCGAGGGTTTTCCACTTCTGGTTGCTGGCTCTAAGCTGTCGCTGCATACGCTGCTCCATCATTTTTTGCATCTGTTGCGGATCAAACTGTCGTCCTTGCATCTGTGGACGCTGGGAGCCCTGTGTGCCGTCTCTTTGCCCACCTCTTTGTCCGCCTGTCTGTCCACGCTGTGCCGGCTGTGAAAACGTCTGGCCCACAATCAATACGGCCAAAAGGCATGCAACCAGCCCAAAAATTACCCTTCGTCTAAACATATCTGATCTCCTTGACTAAAAATGTTAATAAAATAGGTCCCTAAGCTTGTAATAAACAATATCACTGCCGAGCAAGACGGGATAAGCTCAATTTTTATTGCATAGATTTATAAATTTTACCGAGTTTACCACCGGCAGGCCCAACCGGCTCTCCAGTTCGAAAATAACGTCATAATCAGAAGGCGGGGGGGCGCTCGATCACCCGTAAGGAATCTTCGCAAGCCGAGTTTTTTGACAAGTTCTGTTGGTTTACATAAATTGAAGGTTTCATAATTCGAACTGACCGATTAAAATGCAAAGGTCTTGACAAGCCTATTATGCAGGTATTTGGCTATAGTTGTCATTCTGAGCGAAATGCAGTGAAGCGAAGAATCTCATTTGTCCATTCTAATACCAGATGCTTCGCTTCGCTCAGCATGACAGGAATGAGAACGACAATTTCTAACGAACGCTTTAACCAACTCGATCTGCCGTATTTTGTGTCCTATGTTCCAAATTCTGCCTTTTTCC
>DAOVMB010000336.1 GCA_030630905.1 Sedimentisphaerales bacterium | reverse complement strand
ATGGGGAAGTCTCATCCGTTAGGATCGGAAAGCAAGAAAGCAACAAAAAGAAGTACGACATCTCATTCATGTCATCTGGGGAAAAAGTCATCGTTGAAATTAAGACAATAGCCCGCCGCAACATCTCATACGCAAAGAGCGATGTTCAGAAGGAGTTCCCAGACGGCAGTTTGCCTTTTTTCCTTATTTTTAGCGACCCCGGGGCTGGGTCCGAAACTCTATCATTGGCAGGTACAAATACCATCGAAACATGGGTGACTCATGAGGATTTTCGGTGCTACTTGTATAGAAAGAACTCCGAACAACAGCTTTGAGAGGGACGTGGGTTACGCTGTCGCTCCACCCACGCCCCTCAAGCTAACCGTTATATTGTACTCGTGCTACGTAGCAAAGCTTATGGCCTTCGTAGTCGAAGGCTACTTCGGCGGAGTATGCACTTCGCAGAGTAGCATTTAACCATGATATTTATCAATGTCTTTGACCAAAGGATTAGTTAAGAGCTTAATTAAAAAGGTTTATTTTACCTGTCATCAAATTCTATACCGTTTTCTTGGCACCATTCGATGGCGATTTCTTTTATGGCATTATTGCGGTGACTGTACCATTCGTCTGCGATGTCGTATTCGTGTATCGCATCTTTAAATCGCCGAAAGGCTCCGCTACTGTTAATGAGCTCGCAAAGAATATCTCCAATTTCCTGTTTGTCCAGAGACGTGCAGAATCCCTCCATGATACTGTATTCATGGATGTCGAACTTTGTGGGCAAGGAAATGTAATCACCGGTTTCGGCTATTATTTCCTTTGCGATTTTAACCTGGTCCTGCTGCCAATCGGGGAAATCCTCAACAGGCTCATTTTCTTCGGCGGCATTTAGCTCCTCGTCAGTGATGAGGACGACCTCGCCGGTTTTCTTGTTCAAAAATGAGCTGCTTTCGTCCGACTGAAATTCCAATCCTTCAATTATCTCATCCAGTTTTACGCGAGTTGCCATGGATATGTACCTCCTTTCGCCAGAGCGACAATCGTGCCGGACTTGTCCATAGCACAATCAAATGGTTTCGGATAATATGTAAAATTGATTTTCATCCATATATTCTATATATTAGCATGGAGAAAGTAAAACTGATTTCGGAGAAACTAAGCATGGGATTGGCAAAAGAGAATCTCAAGCGAGCGGTGTTGTGGGAGCCGTCGGGGCAAGATAATAAGGTTCACTGCAAGCTGTGTAACTGGCGGTGCGTGATCGATGAGGGTAAGCGCGGTCGGTGCTGTGTACGTGAAAATATAGATGGTGTGCTGTATTCGCTGACGTATGACAAAGTTTGCTCGGCTAATCCGGATCCTATCGAGAAAAAGCCTTTGTTTCATTTTCAGCCCGGCTCGCGCAGCTTTTCCGTTGCAACGATGGGCTGTAATTTTCGCTGTGAGTTCTGCCAGAACTGGCAGATCAGCCAGGCGGCTATCGAAGAAGGGCGAATCGACGGCGAATCCATCGCTCCCGAGCAAATTGTTGAGGCGGCCGTCCGTAGCGGGTGCAAGAATATGGCTTATACCTATACCGAGCCGACGGTTTTTATGGAGTTGTGTAACGATTGCGGAAGCCTGGCAAAGAAACGCGGCTTGACGAATGTTTTTGTCAGCAACGGCTTTATGACGACCGAAGCGATAATTTTTGCGGCCGACTGGCTCGACGGGATCAACGTTGATCTGAAGGCGTTCAGTGAGGATTATTACAAGCGGCTGTGCAAAGCGAGATTACAGCCGGTGCTTGATACTATCAGCTACATCGCGAAAGAGACGAATATCTGGCTTGAGATTACGACACTGCTGGTGCCCGGGCAAAACGATTCCGATGATGAGCTTAAAGAGCTTGCCGGTTTTATTGTGAACAACGCCGGAGTTGATGTCCCCTGGCATATCAGCCGGTTCCATCCGCAATACAAGTATTTGGATTCGGTTCCCACGCCTATCGGCAATCTTCAGCGGGCTTACGAGATTGGCAAATCCGCGGGCTTACGTTACGTTTATCTCGGCAACGTGCCGGGCTCGACATCTGAGAGCACTTTCTGCTATCAGTGCGGCCGAATGTTGATTGAACGTATTGGTTATAGGATCGCCACCAATAGTATAAAAGATTCAAAGTGTCCTGATTGCGGGACACAAATTGCAGGTTTTGAGCTTTAGATACAGTCTTGGACAAAGACTAATTCATTGTGAAAAATGAATTTATGGATAGACGAGACAAGGGTGGCAGCCTCAAGCGCAGCTTGGGGATGGTTTATCTGACTTGTACCATCCCCAAAGCCTACGGCTTTGAGGCTGCCACCCAATCGCAGGCGGATAACCTGTAAATTCACGAGTGACAGACTGCTGGTGTGAAAGGATAAACAGGAGAAACGAATCAGATGAAAATTGTTGCAGATGCGAATATTCCGTTTGTCAAAGAGTGTTTTTCTTCCATCGGCGAGGTTACGGTTGTCGGGGGCCGGGAAATAACGCCGAGCGTGGTTGCCGATGCGGATGCTCTTCTTGTACGCAGTATCACGCCTGTCGGTGAAAAGCTGCTGGCCGGCAGCAAAGTACGTTTTGTGGCCACGGCAACGATTGGTTTCGACCATATCGACACTGATTTCCTTGGCGGCAACAATATCGGTTTTGCATCGGCGCCAGGCTCGAATGCCAACTCGGCCGCCGAATATGTTATTGCAGGGCTGCTCGATATCGGGCAAAGATATGCTATCGACCTGGAGGGCAGATCGATTGGCATTATCGGTGTGGGCAATGTAGGCGGCAAGGTGGCGAAAAAATGTGCTGCTATGGGGATGGCCGTTTATCTGAATGATCCGCCCCTGCAAAGGCAAACCGGCGATGCAAAATATCTGCCGTTGGAAAAGCTTATCGATTGTGATTTTATTACGTTCCATACACCGTTGACGTTCGAGGGCTTGGATAAGACGTATCATTTGGCTGATGAGAAGTTTTTCAAATCACTGAAGCAGAGATGTGTGTTCGTGAATGCTTCCCGTGGCGGAGTGGTTGACAGCAGTGCGTTGAAATCGGACATACGGTCGGGGCGGCTTCGGGCTGTTGTGTTGGACGTCTGGGAAAACGAGCCGGATATCGATATCGAACTTCTGAAAATGGTCGATCTTGGCACGCCGCACATCGCAGGTTATTCGCTGGACGGCAAGATCGCGGGAATGATTATGATATACAAAGCGGCCTGTGAATATTTTGCCGTGGAGCCGAAGTATGATTTAGAGGATTTCCTACCGGAGCCTGCTGTGCCGGAGTTGAAGGTCAATCCGAATATCGCCAACGATCAGGATGCGTTGTTGAACGCTGTGCAGAAAATTTATCGGATTGACAAGGATGATACGAGACTCCGGCGTGTTTTGGATAAGCCGGCGGAAAATAGAGGCGAATATTTTGACAGCCTGCGGAAGAATTATCCCGTGCGAAGGGAATTTCAGAATACTAGCGTGATTGTCAAAGACACGAATTCCAATTTGGCCAAAAAACTGATCGGGATCGGATTAAAAGAAGTAAAAAGTGAAAAGTAAAAAGGCAAAAGCTAAAAGTTGCGGCGAAAACGTTGTTGAGTGGCCGAGGGGAAGGCTGGATTTTTCGGACGGGTGTCTTGTGATGGGGGTGTTGAATGTGACGCCGGATTCCTTCAGCGACGGCGGTGAATTCTTCGGTCCCGGCAAGGCTGTTGAGCACGGTCTGCAAATGTCGGCCGACGGCGCTGCGATTATTGATGTCGGCGGCGAATCGACCCGGCCGGGTTCCGCTTCGGTTTCGGCTGATGAACAGATACAACGGGTGGTGCCGGTCATCGAATCGCTTTGCGAAAAGACTGATGTGCCGATTAGTATTGATACGTACAAATTTGAAGTGGCCAAGGCTGCTGTGGAAGCAGGAGCGGGAATGATAAACGATATTACCGCTCTGAGCGATGAGCGAATGGGCGAATTGGCGGCCGAGCGGCAGGTGCCCGTTGTTTTAATGCATATTCAGGGCACGCCGGCGACGATGCAGATTGAGCCGAAATATGATGATGTCGTCGGCGAGGTTTTGGATTTCCTGGTTAACAGGGCAAAGCGGGCTGAGAAATTCGGCATATCGAAAGATAT
>DAOVMB010000513.1 GCA_030630905.1 Sedimentisphaerales bacterium | reverse complement strand
CGCCCTCAATAGGGCCGCCGGTTGACATCGACGTCACCCAGCCGCGTTCTCCGACGAATATACCGCCGAAGTTCCCTGCCAATCGTGCCGTCTTGGGAACTGCCTTATAGACATCCTTCACTATTCCCCAGTGATCGACAAGATGCAGGAGCGTCCCGTTGGCATACCTGCAGGTCAGCGTGGGGTATTCTCCGCTGCTTGGATGAATGAACTCCACCGGTCCGCTTTCCTCCATACCCAGCGCGTACTGAATTACATCCGCGCTGTGAGAGTGATGCCAAGTTACCGAGGCCGCTCCGAAATCCTCGCAGAAGGCCCAGGGTACGACGCCGGGCGAAGGATTCAGATGATAGCCGGGATTATAGGGATGCCAAAGGGCCGGCCCGACCCAGAGGTCCCAGTCTAATCCATCGGGCACAGGCTCGGCCGGGAGGATTATATCCAAAGGCGTGTAGGACTTGCCGGTATTCTCAATGTCCATCAGATGCCGGTATGGCTTGAAACGGGCTGCTCCGAAGAAACCGCCCAGCCTGGTCCACAACGCGAAGACTTGCTTGACCTTTCCAAGTCCGCCTGAGCGTACGAAATTACAGACCTGCCGGATCGTCGGAATGGAACGATATTGTGTGCCGGTCTGGAATACCCGGTTATACCTGCTCACCGTTTCGGCTAATCGGCGTCCCTCCCGTACCGTTATCGATATCGGCTTCTCGCAATAGACGTCCTTGCCGGCTTTAGCCGCGTCAATTGCAATCAAAGTGTGCCAATGATCCGGCGTAACGATAACCACGGCATCAATGTCATTTCGGGCGAGCAACTCGCGATAGTCATTATAAGCAGCGCAGCCTTGATAAGTTCCGCTGGCGCGGTCTGCGGCGTAGGTTTCCTCCACGCGGCGCTTGCCGTCTTCGCACCGCACGCGATCCACGTCGCATACAGCCAACACTCTGACTTCGCTGTCACCGATCAGCCGGCGCAAGTGGCCGCTGCCCATTAATCCTTTGCCGATTAATCCCACTGTGATTCGCTCGCTCGGCGCTGTGTTTCCACCTGCACCGCGCGCCGGGGAGGGAACGATCCATGGCATGGTGACGATCCCTGAAAGCGCAGCGATCCGGCCAAGAAATTCACGCCGAGTGATATGCCGAGTGTCTGTTGCTTTGGAATTTTTCGCTCTTGTCATAGCTAACCTCGTTGTGCAAGTTCCATGCTTATCTTGTTGAAAAAATCGATAGATTGACTTATCGCAGGCATCGACTCGAACCAGTTGTAGGAGTATTCGAGACCAAACATGGTAGGCCTGATGCCCAGGCGGTGGATTTCCTCGATAAATTCTTTCGTCTTGCCGGCGCCGGTTCCCCAGGGGACATCGTGACCTTCAGTGCTCAACTCGTGCAGGTCGTGCATTTGTACGGTTATCAGGCGCTCTTTGAGCGTGTTCAAAGCTTTGATTGGGTCAATGCCGGACCGCATCCAATAGCCCATATCGCCGCATGCCCCGATCCGTTTGCTGCGGCCCCGGCAGACCTTTATAATCCCTTCGGGATTCCAATACTGCGGCGATGCCTTCCGGTCGTGGTTGTGAATAGCCACGTTGATGTCATAGTCGTCGCAGAATTTTTCGATTGTATCGAGTGCCTCCGGAAGTGGCTCCGACATGAAGGTTTCAATACCGATCTTTCGCCCGAACTCGAACACCTTCCGGCACCCATCCTTATCGCCCGGAATCTGGTGAAAATAATACGTTAGGAGCCGAACGCCGACTGAGTCCAGTTTAAGCCGGATTTGTTTCAGCTCGTTGTTAGTCAGTTTGTCATCGAAGTTTTTGGGAATTTCCTTGCTTACCTTCTGGAAACTCAGGCCGCCCATATAGGGTAGGCCGAGCCTGGCCGTTCACTCGATTGCCTCGAAGAGCGTGTATTTATGAAAAGTATAAGCCTCGATGCCGAGGCGCCAGTCCAGCTTCTCCTGCGCTCGAATTGCGGGCGTCAATTTGCTGCTGGGAGTTGTCGGCCCCGGCAGATCGCCGAGTGCGAACTGAGTGGCCGCCAGATAAAACTCCAACATCTTCGGGTCCCAGAAAACGTAAGGATTGTGTGCGATCGTGCAGTAGAAGACACGTCCCCGGCCGTACTGCCGTACCCATGCCAGGGCGTAGTCATCGTCCTCGCGGAAACAATTGCCGCGAGGTTGTCCCTCGAATTTTGTTTTCTCTGTGTCGATACTGAATAGCACACGCACCCTGTCCCTCGAATATGGCCCGTGGACGCGAAAGAATTCGTCCCGGTATTCGAAGTCCTCGCCGCCGAAAGGTTGATTGACAGGATGCTCGGGATCATCGAGTTTTATAAAAACGTGTTCTTTGCTATCGAAGTGGTTGGCGCCGCGCGCACCGAGCATAATACCGAACTCCAGCCAGTCTTCATGTGCGCCGGGCCAGCGGGTAAAGGCCACGGTAGTGCCGTGGACACCGAGGAGTCCGCCGCCGCCGTAAACAAATTCGAGCAGGCTTTGCCTCAATTCGGTATCTTCGAAGAGGTTGCCCACCGTATTATTCAGAAAGACGGCGTCAAACTGTTTCAAATTATCCGGTTTGAAGACGGACGGATCTT
>DAOVMB010000172.1 GCA_030630905.1 Sedimentisphaerales bacterium | reverse complement strand
TCGTACTTCGACTGGGGCGACGTAAAAGTTAAAGGCGATGTGTTCGGCGACCTGGTGACCGAGGAAGGCGATTTTGACCTGCGCGAGGCAAATATATTCACCCGGCCGACGGACTTTATGGATGTGAAGGTCGGAAGGCAGATTCTGACATGGGGCACCGGGGACCTGATTTTTATCAACGATCTGTTCCCCAAGGACTGGCAATCCTTCTTCATCGGCAGGGACACCGAGTATCTCAAGGCGCCGTCAGATGCGGCAAAGGTAAGTTTGTTCGGAGACTGGGCGAACCTTGACATTGCATATACGCCCAAGTTCGATCCCGACCGTTATATCAACGGCGAACGCATCTCGTATTGGAACTCGAATCTGGGCAGGACCGCAGGTCAGGATGCGATCGTTCATACCGACAAGCCGGACGAGTGGTTCAGGGATTCTGAGATAGCGGCGAGACTTTATAAGAATATCGACAACTACGAACTGGCCTTCTACGGCTATCGCGGCTACTGGAAAAGCCCCGGCGGCCAGAACGTCACGATGACCAAGGCTATCTTCCCGGACCTGAACGTCTATGGCGCCAGCCTGCGAGGATCTGTCGGCAAAGGAATCGGCAACATGGAGATTGGGTATTACGAATCCGCCGACGATACGAGCGGCAGGAATCCCCTGATTAGCAACTCGGAAATGCGATACCTGGTCGGCTACACGCAGGAAATCGGAAGAGATTTGACGATGGGCCTCCAGTATTACATCGAGCAGATGCTGGACTTCGGCCCGTATAAGAGGAATTTGCCATCGGGGCCGGCACGCGACAGGGACAGGCACTTGACAACGCTGCGTTTGACCAAGCTGCTGATGAATCAGAATCTGCGATGCTCGCTGTTCACATACTACTCACCCACCGACAAGGACGTGTATATGCGCCCGAACGTCAATTACAAAGTCAGCGATAACTTTGCGGTAGAAGTTGGCAGCAACATATTCTTCGGCGACTACCCGCATACGTTCTTCGGCCAGTTCCGGGACAATACAAATATTTACGCGGGCCTGCGCTACAGTTTCTAAGACGCTTCGGCGTCGGTTTCGTTCTGCTGCTCGGGCACGATGACGACGTTGATGGTGGCCGTCAGGTCGTCCCGGAATTTGAGTGTCACAGAGTGCGTCCCGATTTCCTTGATATGTTCGGGCAATTGCACAATCTCATCACGGACTTCGAATCCCTGTTCGCGCAGGTTCGCGGCGATCTGCCGCTCGTTGACCGAGCCGAACAAATGCCCCAGTTCGTTCGCCTTGGCGGCGACAACGGCCTCTGCCCCTTCTATCGCCTTGACCGCCTCTTCGAGCCGTTTGCCATCGAGTCTGCGCTGCTCGCCGCGTCTGGCTTTCTCCTCGGCTATCGCTCGAATGCCGGCCTCGTTTGCAACCTTCGCAAGACCCTGCGGGAGCAGATAATTTCTTGCATATCCGGTTCTGACTTCGACAACATCTCCAAGCCAGCCAAGTTTATCAATATCTTCACAAAGCAATACTTTCATATTCCATCCCTCGTATCTCGTGAATGCAGTCACGAGTCAACAATCAAGCGGTGAACGGCAATAGTGCCATATACCTGGCGCGTTTAATAGCTCTTTTCGACTTTCTTTGACAGCTCGCACAGTTTCCGCTGCGCTTACGCGAGTATATTTTGCCGCGATTGGTCAGAAGCTTCTGCAGGGTTCCGATGTCTTTGTAGTCAACGTATTTTATGCCTCTTCTGCAAAAACGACATTGTGTCTGATCGCGAGCCCCTACAAAACCCGGTTTTCTTCTGTTATCATTTCTTCTTTGCATTCTTTACCTCTATCAATTGAGTATTTTCTATTGTCTGTTTGCTATTGATACGAACTTAAGAATTCAGTTTCTCACTTTTCAATAGTCAATGGTAAATAGACAATATGGAACATTCGACTTTAAACGGAATCAATTTAAAACGGTATATCATCTTCACCTGCCTGCTGCTGCGGCCCTTTGGAGTCCATACTGCTCGTGCTTTGGCGCGTTTGGCCCGCACCGCCACCACCACCACCACCGCCACCGCCACTGATAAACTCGAAATTCTCAACAGTTACTCTCAGCTTGCTGCGTTTCGAGCCATCCTGGGCCTCCCAGCTATCGAATGTCAAGCGTCCTTCAACAAACAGGGGGTTTCCCCTCTTACAATACTTGTTGATAACCTCGGCTCTCTTTCCGAACATCCTGCAGTCCACAAAACAGGTTTCTTCGCGCTGACTGCCGTCCTGTCCCGTCCACCTGCGATTAGTCGCTATCCCGAAATCAACTACCGCCGTCTGGTTCGGCGTATATGATAACTGTGGATCACGGGTCAGATTTCCCATCAGCAAAACTCTGTTAAAATTAGCCATACTTAACTCTTCTTTCTGTGTTAATCGTCCGATGAAGCTTTTGGCTGGGAGTCTTGCGGCTCTTCAGCCTCTACTTCTTGAGCCTGCCCGGCCTCTTCTGTTTTCTCAGTTTCTTCCGGTTTCTCTGTCTCTTCGGCCTGCTCAACATCCTCTACTGTCTGGGCATCCTCAGTTGTCTGAGCTTCTTCTACCGCCGGAGCTTCCTCTGTAGTTGGGGCCTCCTCTGCTGCCGGTTCTTCTTGTTGATTGCTCTGCTGGTTTACTTCAGCTTTCTGGGCCTGTTCTGCAACGGCTTTTTCTTTTTCCTTTTCAGCCTTTGTCACAGGAGTATCTTTCTCGATATCATCCTTCGTCATCTGTTCGGTGCTGAGAATCAGAACCCGAATAATCTTTTCCGAGAGCTGAACGGACTTTTCAATCTCCTGGATTTTCCGGCCGTCCGCCTTGAAATAACAAAGGAGATATGTCCCCCTCCCTGTACGTTTAATATCATAGGCCAGCCTTCTGTCGTCCCATTTTCTCATCGAGACAATCTCAGCCTCAGCCTTTTCGAGTATCTTATTGATAGCCGCGTTAACTCCATCCCAATCCGATGCAGCCTTGGCTGAATCAACAAGAAACATCCCTTCATACAATTTTTTCTCTGCCATAGTTTCCAAGCTAATTACCTCCCGCTAAATTACGTGCCGGGTATTTGTTTCGGCGCCATACACGTAATGCATAATGGTTACTCACTAAAACTATTAAATTTATTCATAGCTGTCTCGATACCATATTCGATCCAGCACAACACTGCATCCCGCGCCCGTTCTATCGCCGCGACCAGTAGCGGCTCCTGGTCCTCTGCCGGCTTATCGAGGACATAACTGACGGCCTCTCTTTCGGCACTTCGGCCGATGCCGATTCGACAACGAGCAAATTCATTTTTGCCGAGTTTCTCTATAATATCCGCCAGACCATTATGGCCGCCGGCTGAGCCTTTTGCCCGAACACGAATTCTGCCCGGCTCAAGATCCATATCGTCGGTGACTACTATTAGCTCGCCGATATTAAGCTTGTAAAAACCCATTGCCGTTGCTACGGCCTGGCCGCTGCGGTTCATAAACTGCCACGGCTTTAACAATATTAACTTTTTACCTGTAAATTCGCACGACTCGAAACGAGCGCTGAATTTTCTTTTTCTTACCTTTATGCCTACCGTCTCAGCCAGCAAATCAATAACCTTGAATCCGGTATTGTGCCTCGTATCAGCATACTCGTCGCCCGGATTTCCCAGCCCGACGATCATTCTCATATCGTCCATCGTTTACTTCTGCCCGGCCCGGCTTATTTTTCTTTCGAAGGTTCCTCGGCCTCAGGTTCCTTAGGTTCGCCTATAACCTCAGGAGCAACCGGCGTCTCTTCCTCAAGCTGTTCGGTAGTCTTGGCGGCGGCAACCAAATGACACGTAACTAAAAGCATCTCCGGTGAGCTTGACAGTGTTATGCCGTCCGGAAGCTCTATGTCGCCGGCATGCAGGGCGTCACCAACATGCACATCTTTCACTGAGACGACGATCATTTCCGGAATGTCAATTACCTTGCACTCAATTTCCAAACGGTCTACATGTTCCTCGATAATACCGCTTTCATGCGTACCCGCAGCAGTGCCTTTAAGCTCAATCGGGACCATTACTTTGACAATTTCGGTTACGTTAACCCGCATCAAATCCACATGAATGATGTTTTTTCCCAGATGGTCGTACTGTATCTCTTTGACAATCGTCTTTTCTTTCTTTTTGCCGATCTGGACATCCATCAGTCGATGCCCGTGATGTAGTCCTTCGGTGAAGTTGTGTGCATCCAAAGAAATGGCCGCCGGCTCCTTCTTGTGGCCGTACATGATCGCAGGTATTCTGCCCTGCTCGCGCACCTTCCGGACGGTTTTTGAGCCGGTCTGCTCTCGAACTTCCGCTTGTAAAAGTAAAGTTTTTTTCATGTCCCGTATCCTGATCAAATATTATTAAACAAGTTACTAATCGATTCGTTTCTGTGAATTCTTTTTATTGCTTCGCCTAACATAGCGGCTACGCTTAAAACTTTGATATTACTGATTTTTTTAGACGTCTTGTTCAGAGGTATCGTATCGGTAACTACCACCCGGTCAATTGGCGCCTTTGCCAGCCGGTCCAACGCCTGCGGAGCAAAAACGCCATGTGTGGCGCCGACATACACCTTATCGGCCCCGCGCTTCTTGACAAGAGTGGCGGCACTGCAGATTGTCCCGGCAGTGGCAATAATATCGTCGCACATCAGGATGTTTCTGCCGCGGACCTCGCCGATAATTTCCTGAGCATCCACCTTGCTGCCGCTCAGGCGTTTTTTGTGTACAATCGCCAGATCTCCGCCGAGGTGTGTCGCGTATTTGGACGCCATTTTCATATTACCCACGTCCGGCGAGACAACCGTCAGATTATTGATCTTCAAATCCCGGAAATATTTGCCCAAAACCAGCTCGCCGGCCAGGTGGTCAACCGGTATATCGAAAAATCCCTGGAGCTGGTGTGCGTGCAGATCGATCGCCAGTACCCTGTCGGCCCCGGCAGTGGTAATCATGTTTGCCACCAGTTTTGCCGTGATTGGTACTCGCCCCTCGTCTTTTCTGTCCTGCCGGGCGTAGCCGAAGTATGGAATAACCGCCGTGACCCGGCTGGCACTGGCCCTTCGCAGGCAGTCCAAAAAGATTAAAAGCTCGACCAGGTGCTCATCAACAGGATCGCACGTCGACTGCACGACAAAGCAATCCCTGCCGCGGACATCATCTTCCACCCTGATGGTCTTTTCCCCGTCCGGAAAATGATCGATCTTTGCGCCGCCCAGCGGAATCTCCAGATACTTACAAACGTCGCCGGCTAATGCCGGATTACTGCTGCCGGAAAATATCTTCAGATTATCATTAAGAAACATCTATTTTGGCCTTTCCACCCAATTCATTCACACTTCTTTGTGAAACTACCGTTCCGGCACTTACGTTTGAGCCGTCTTTCAGCTCGAGTGGAGCTATCAGAACCGTGCCGGAACCGGTATAGCAGCTATCACCTATGTTTGTCATGTTCACTTTTTCGCCGTCGAAAGCGAAGTAATCTTCTTCATTTTCTAAATAGTCAATAATAAATACTAAATAGTAAATAGCAAAAGCTACCCGACCAGGACTTGAACCTGGAATATGGGCACCAAAAGCCCATGTGTTACCAATTACACCATCGGGTAACACGAAATAATGATTATTGATTATTGTTTAATGATAAATTAAAGAAATTACTTTCTTTTTGCCAATAATCAATTATCACTAATCAATAATCATTACGACGCTGTCACGGAGACCGTTTTGTCCCGGCCCGATTTGGCCCTGTCGGAGGCTTGAGTCAGCCACGCCGTGATACTGCCGACCCCGAAAAAAACGATTAATGATTATTTTCTAATGATTATTTTGGATGGATATTCCAATCGTCAATAATCAATTATCATTCATCAATAATCATTTCAAAGCAACCCCATGCGACAGGGCAAATTTTCAATTTTAGAAATATACCCGATTCACAACCGCAAAGCAACACTTTTTCACAAAAAAAATGCCCCGCCCCAAAATCCGCCCCAAAACCATGAAAAACAAAGAAAACTCTTGATTATTTGGACCTTTCAAGCGTTATTGTTTAATG
>DAOVMB010000171.1 GCA_030630905.1 Sedimentisphaerales bacterium | reverse complement strand
CCCTGCATGGCTATGGCGCAGTTCACCTGAAATTCGTCATTGGTGTTCGGGTCGATATACTCGATCGAAGCGACGCGCTCGGTGCCGTCCTGTGACTTGTTGATGTAGATGCCCCTGCTCCCGAACCAGTCGTCGATATCCATCACAAGAGAAATAGTCGGAGCCGACTTGAGGTCGTCGATGATTGTATTTGCGTAGAGTCTATTGAAGCGATCCCTGCCGTTCTGTCCGACAACATCCGGGTCAACCTGGTAGTCACCGGTAACCGAGCCCCATGAGCTCGGATAACCCGGCGGAGCAACCTGAGAGCCGGTAGCGGGATTCGTGGCCTGTTTGATAACATCGTCGAGGAAGATATATGTATGCGTATCGACGTTGGTGGATTTGAAGCCCGGCAAGAACGCCATCGCCCGCAGGCAGGTTGTGGTGTTGATTGTGATGGGCGAGGCGGGATTGTAAATTAGGCCGTGGCTTATAGTCGGAGTGCTTCCATCGGTGGTATAGCGAATCAACGCCCCGGGAGTTTCACTGGTGATCTGCACATCGAACGGCGCATCATAAAAGCCGCGGTCATGGCTGAATTTCGTATCGGCCACTACGGCCAGATATGAACCGTTGTTCGAGGCCCCCGGGGTGGGAGAAAGGGTCACCAAATTGCTCGTGGCGTCAGGGTCCCGGCCGTAAGAAACATCCGGCGTCTGGTCGCCGAAGGTAACGCTGTCCAGGAGCGTTGTGCCGTCGGTATCGAACAAGCCGATTTCGTCGCCGGCATCGGCGTCAAGCTCGAAGCTCGCGTGCAATCCGGCAGCGGCGGTATCGTTGTCCGCCCATATCAACAAATATCCGCCCGGCAAAATTGTAGTATCCGAAGGATTTTCATTTGGAATCCGCCATTTAGTTGGCTCGGACAAATCATCTGTAAGATACATTCCGCCGATGTTGATAGCTTCTTCGCCGGAGTTGAAAATTTCGATCCAGTCATCGTGCTCTCCCTGAGGGTCGGTGGCACCGAGATCGTTTCTGGCAAGAAGTTCGTTAATAACCAGGATCGCCCCCTCTCCCTCGAGCCAGTTTTCGGCCAGGATGGCGAAGTCGGCCATATTGACGCCGTCCCGGGCATTCAGGTCGGCGGGACTGCCCCGAGGGCCAAGCCACTGTGCGGCAAAAAGCACAAGATCCTGCCAGTTGACTTTGTTGTTCCCGTTCAGATCACCCAGCATCGGCTCGATTATAGTTATAATGACCGAGCTGCTTTGAAGTTGGGGAACTTCGTCCCATACCTGAAGCTGCAGGACGTAGTCGCCCGGCTCGGAAAATATCGCACAGGGATCCGCGATGTCGTCACTTGGTTCGAATGTTACTGTGCCCGGGCCGCTTAGTTTCGACCATTTAATTGTCAATATTCCAACGTCGCACGGATCATCGTCCTCGATAACCGGGCTTAGACTCAGGCTGTTGTTCGGCCATGTGAGCGAATCGTAGTCTCCGGCGTCGACTTGGGGCGGCCGGTTCCCCGCCTTGCCAAGCTCTTCGAGCATGAATCCGCCAAAGGGATAAGCTCTTCCATCCTCGGATTCGGGAGCGGCTTCGGCCCTGATCTTGAAACTTCCGCCGGCAGAGGGCACGATATCATCCCATCGAACGACATAGCCGGTAACGCTGTTATTTCCGGCCAGAAGTTTGGATTCGTTCTCGCTCCTCTCGACAATTCCATCGCTGCTGTTATTGATATAGTCAACAGCGTCGCCGATAGTGAAAAGCGTAATCCGGCTGGGATAAGTCCTTGAGCGAACAGCAGTGCCGACAAAACTGTACGTCTTCGCCGGGTCTAATCCGGTGAATTCTATCTCGACCCACCAGCCCTGGCTGCCGTAGTAGACGAGGTTCGGCCCGAAATCCACGATATTGTTGAATATCTCATAAGCTTCCGTGCCCTGGATAGGATTGCCTCCGGAGTTGCCGCCGCTGACACCCAATCCGGCACTTCCCATCGTAAACGTAACTGTTGGCATTCCGGCTTCAGAAGCCGTTTCGAAATTCTTCAGCCGGCCCGCCGAATGAGCCGAATCGTTATTATGAATAGTCCAGCCGGTCACATTCGCCGCCGTAGAGTCCCCCGCCTCTCGAAGGTTGTCGTTATATGCAAACCATTCGGCTTGTGCTGTGCCCCCGGCTATACTAACAAACAATAATACAACGAAAAAGACCAGTTTCTTATATTTCGTTTGCTTCATTAAGTTCTTTCTAACCAATAAGTCCTATAATGCTAAGTCACAATAGACAACCCTACCTATTTTAACATAGTGAAGCTGCCGAATCAATACCATATTGTGGTTTTCAACAGTTGAAAGGACTTTTTCCTCGAACTTATGCTGACATTGGCAATGAACTCTTGCCTGGTACTTGACAGACCTGTAGAATCGTGCCTAAAGAACCGTCACTGGCAAAACCACTCCGGTACGGAACCAGGGACACATCATTATCGTGAAGTAAAAAGTATAAACAGGAGGAAAAAAGTGGGAAGTATTGAAGAAGGTGTGAAACAGGCCGTCGAGAATTGTCTTAAAGTTAAAGCAGGCGAGAGCGTAGTCATTATTACAGATGCCGAGACCATCGAAATCGGCTCAGCCATTAGAGCCGCCATCGAAAAGATTGCCGCTGAGGTTAAATTCTTCGTGATGGAGGATTTCGGCAAAAGACCGATAGACTACCCACGGATCATAAACGACGCCATTAAGGCCGCCGATGTCAGTATCTATGCAGCCCAGGGTGCCAAAGGGGAACTCCAGACCTTCCGAATGCGGATGCTAAAAGCAATCGAAGCCAATCCCAGGCTACGACATGGCCACATGATTGGAATCACGCCGGAGATTATGAAAGACGGGATGTGCAGCGATTACAAAGAAATACAGCGGATTAGCAGGCTTGTTTATGAGAAGGTTCGAAACGCAGACAAAATCAGGGTGGTAACTGAAAAAGGAAACGATTTTGTAGCTGAATTCAATCCGCAGTTCAAATGGATAATCAGCGACGGTAATATCACCCCGGGCCAATGGAACAATCTTCCCGACGGGGAGGTATTTACATGCCCGGTTAATGTCAACGGCAAAATTGTCATCGACGGCTGCCTCGGGGATTTCTTCACCCAGAAATACGGTTCTCTTGAAAACACGCCCGTTATCATCGAGATTGAAAACGGCAGGGCCGTAAAAGAAAGTATACACTGCGACAACGAGCAACTCCGGCACGAATTGACCAAATACCTCTTTGAGATCGATGAAAACAGCAATAGGATTGGAGAATTTGCTATAGGTACGAATACCGGTCTAACCAAGTTAATTTACAATCTGCTTCAGGATGAGAAGTTTCCCGGCGTGCATATTGCGTTCGGCAGCCCCCTGCCGGGCAAAACCGGCGCTAAGTGGGACAGCAAGGCACACGTTGACGGCGTGATAAAGAATCCGACTATCTATGTAGATGGTGAAGTGCTGATGAATAAAGGTGAATTCTGCTTGTAGATGTAACTGAAGCGGTTTGGTTTACTACCGGAGTCAAACGACATGAGAAATTTGTGTGTCTTAATCGTGACATTCGCACTTTTGAATGCCGGCTGTTCACAGCAATACTCGAATCGCCGGGATTTCCACCTGTATTTACTTGCCGGTCAGTCGAATATGGCCGGCAGAGGTAAGGTTCAAGAGCGGGACATGCAAACCCATCCGCGAGTTTATGTTCTGAATCAGGGCAATGAGTGGGAATTAGCAAAGGATCCGCTCCATTTTGACAAGCCCGGCATTGTCGGCGTAGGCCCAGGCCTTGCTTTTGGAAAGGCCGTGGCCGGATATAAAAAGCGTGTGAGAATCGGCCTGATACCGTGTGCGGCAGGCGGCTCACCGATTTCTTCCTGGACCAAAGGCGGATATCACGACCAGACAAAAAGCCATCCCTATGACGACGCCGTAAGAAGGGCAGGAGCAGCAACGCAAAACGGCGTCCTCAAAGGGATAATCTGGCATCAGGGAGAATCAGACAGCAAGCCGGAAAGAGCACAAATGTATCAGGCAAAGCTCGAAGAATTGATCGCTAACTTCCGGCGAGATTTAGGTGATGAAAAACTCCCCTTTGTGGTTGCCAGGCTTGGCGATTTCTACGTTGCACGAAATCCACATGCCGAATCGATCAACAGAATTCTGGAGAACATACCGGGCGTAGTCGAAAACAGCGCCTGTGTCGATGTCTCAGGGCTGACACACAAAGGTGATGTCCTGCATTTTGATACAAGATCATCTCGGGAATTGGGCAGGCGATATGCTGAACTGATGATTAAACTCGAACGGAGAGAATGAAAAATGAGAGACAATACCAGCCGGCGTAGATTTCTAAAAACCATGCTTGGAGGTGCTGGAGCCGCGTTATTACCCGCTGGAGCATTGATGAGGGCTGCTCCTGTGAAAAAGAAACCGCTCAATTTCGTATTCTTTCTGGTCGATGACTTCGGATGGATGGACATCGGCGCCAACAATCCACGCTGCTTCTACGAGACGCCGAATATCAATCGGCTGGCGCGTTCCGGCATGAACTTCACTAACGGCTACGCTGCAAATCCGGTATGCAGTCCTACGCGTTACAGCATAATGACGGGCAAATATCCCTCTCGCGTCGATGCGACCGACTGGTTCAGCGGTAAGCGGTCCGGCCGGTTTAATCCGGCGCCGCTCAATAATAAGATGCCGCTGGAGGAAGTCACCCTGGCCGAGGCCCTGAAGGAGCACGGCTACAAGACGGCATTCCTCGGTAAGTGGCATCTCGGCTCCGAGGAGAAGTATTGGCCTGAAAACCAGGGATTTGATGTCAACGTCGGAGGCTGGGCGGTTGGTTCGCCGCGCGGCGGCTATTTCGCCCCTTTCGATAATCCCCGGCTTGGCGATTATCCCGAAGGCTCACACCTTCCGAAGGTATTAACCGACGAATCGTTGAAGCTGCTCGACAAATACAGAAACAATCCTTTCCTGCTCTACCTGGCGTTCTACTCCGTTCACACGCCGCTCCAGGGCCGGGACGACCTGATAGCCAAATACCAGGCCAAACGGCAGAGACTATTGGACGCCGAAGAGCGGGAATTTGGGCCGGAAGAGCAGGTCTGGCCGGTGGAGAAGCAGCGGCAGGTGCGCCTCCGGCAATGTCACGCTGTTTACGCGGCTATGGTCGAAGCTATGGATGAACAGATCGGCCGCGTGCTGGACAAGCTGGAGCAGCTTGGCATCGCCAATAGCACGGCTGTTGTCCTTATGTCCGACAACGGCGGGTTATCGACCAGCGAAGGCTCGCCGACATCCAATCTGCCTCTGCGCGGGGGCAAGGGCTGGCTGTACGAAGGCGGTATCCGCGAGCCTTTCCTGATCCGCTGGCCCGGCGTGACAAAGCGCGCTTGCGAATCCGATGTGCCGGTAATCAGTACCGACTTCTACCCGACCATCCTCGATATGGCCGGTTTGCCCTTGAAGAAAGACCAGCATTTGGACGGCGTGTCGCTGGTGCCGCTGCTTAGGGGCGCGACAAGTATTGATCGTGACGCCGTCTATTGGCATTATCCGCACTACTCCAATCAGGGAGGTTTCCCCGGCGGCGCAATTCGAATGGGCGACTGGAAGCTCATCGAACGTTTCGAGGATGGCCGAGTCCACCTTTACGATCTGCAGAACGACATAGGCGAACGGCAGGACCTGGCGGATCAATACCCTCAGCGCGTCGAGCAGATGCGCGATAAGCTGCACGAATGGTATAAAGAGGTCGACGCTAAATTCCTTCAGCCCAAAGGTGATAATCAAAATCCCTGGCGCCCGGAATAGGCCGGCATAGCTTTGCGATTCAACTTTGCCGCCATTGGTATGGGCTTTCAGATAGAGGGCCATTCTCTTGGTAAAAGCAAAGATTGTTGCCACACTTGATTCACACTGGTAGAAATGTTAACATTGGTGGCGAGGGCGTCCCGGCCTTGTTCTGTACGAGGGCGGGACGCCCTCGCCACGATCCGGGCAGATCCGGTGAAAAGAAAGGAGTGTGTCTTATGCGTTCGATTTTTTGCAGTTTTGTCTTGGTAGTATTGTTCTTGATT